>JAUMVH010000032.1:17805-18949 GCA_030530245.1 Ruminococcus sp. | reverse complement strand
CGTGAACTCCCTCGGCTCCGCTGATATTGCAGGTGAACTCCTTCCAGCTCTGCCAGCCGCCTGTGCCCGAGATGTCGCAGGTGCCTATGACTGCGCCGTCCTTCTTGTCGAGGCGTATCTCGAGCTTTCCGCCGATTCCTGCCGAGGAAGCCGACACCGTGAACGACTTCGCGCCCGCGCCGAAGTCGACTCCCGCGACCTTAATGTATTCGCCGCTGTTTATGTCACAGACGTTCACGCCGCCCGCCCCGCACTTCTCGGTTTTGATACCGCTTGAATTGCAGATAGTCTCAGCCTCGTTACGCTTGTAAGCGTCGAGTGCCTCTATCTGCGCAGGACCTGTTTTCGTGCGCCCTACTTCCTGCATACTGCCGTCCGAATTCCAGATGATCTCATCAACACATTCCGAGCGTGCAAAGTCACCGCCGCCCGTCAGATTGCCGTCGTGATAGGTGAGGTACGTCCTGCCCTTGTAGTCAATGATACCGGGGTGGTTGGTACCGCAGTTGCCGCCCTGATGCTGCATAATGACCTTGCCGAACGTCCATGGGCCTGTCGGCGAGTCGCTGACTGAATACGAGACTTTCTGCGGCAGCCAGTCAGAAGCGTAGATCATGTAATACTTCCCGCCGCGCTTGTAGAGATACGGTGCTTCGTCGAATGCAGCGCCGAATGTGCCGTTTTTCGTGTTGACCACAGTCGGCTCGCCCTTGCAGGAGACCATATCATTGTTCAGCAGTACATACCGCAGCTCGCCGTTGCCGAAATAGAGGTACGCCTGTCCGTCATCGTCCACGAAGACAGTCGGGTCGATGCACTTCATGCCGTCCATCGGACCTACAAGGGGCTTGCCTATAGCGTCCTTGAAGGGGCCTTCGGGTCTGTCGGCAACAGCGACACCTATCGCACGTCCGCCTGTCTTGCACGTAACGGTGACATAGTAGTAGAACTTGCCGCCGCGCTCCACGCACTGAGCTGCCCAAGCCTCGCCCTTTGCCCATGAGAAGTCGGTATAGGCGAGCGGTGAGCCGAGGTCTGTCCAGTTCTGCATATCGGTCGTCGAGAAGCATCGCCAGTCGTTCATCGAGTAAAAGCCCGAATTACCCTCATCGTGTCCCGTATACATATAGAAGGTGTCGTTATA
>JAUMVH010000032.1:0-17795 GCA_030530245.1 Ruminococcus sp. | reverse complement strand
GCCGTCGGCGGTGTACATTGTCTGGACTATCGGATTGTCAGCGGACGAGCACATCGGAGTCGCCGCGGCTGAGAGGGCAGCCGCAAGCACTATCGAAAGCGCCGCTTTTCTGTAAGTCTTTGTCATGTTATCACTCCATTCTGATAGATTTACAGCCATTTACAGCTTCATTATACTGTTTTGTGAACAAAATGTAAACTCAGAATGTGGATAAAAGGTATATGATGTGGATATTTCTTTTGCAAAGTTCCGTGCAGCGAAAGCGCCGATATATCTTGACTATTCACGAATAAACTGATATAATCATATTAAAAAGGGGGGGCGGATAGTATGAAACGACGCATGATATTCGGAGTAGTCGCGGCTCAGGCAGCAGACATCGAACAGCGCGAGATACTCAGCGGAGCTATCGAGACGGCTCAGTCGATGAACATCGACATCGCCATTATCTCCAACATCTACAATCCAATCGAGACCGCCGACGTACTGAAAGCCGAAAACAAGATATACGACCTTATCCTGTCAGACGAGTTTGACGGTATCATACTTATCTCAGAGGCTATCCTAAACCACGATTCACAGGAACTCGTCATCTCGCGGCTTGCTAAGAAGGACGTGCCGATAGTTGTCATAGGTACAGAGCTCAAAGGCTTCTCGCTGCCGTCCTTCCACTACGTCAACACAAGCGACGAAAATGACATCGAGGACATCACCGACCACCTCATCGACGTCCACGGCTTCACAGATATACACATACTTACGGGACACGATACGGTCGAAGCCTCACACAAGCGTATCAGCGGATACAGGACTTCGCTCGAAAAGCACGGTATCGCATACGACAGCGGCAAGGTCTTTACAGGCGATTTCTGGATGACTTCGGGACACGCTCAGGCTAAGAGGTATATCAGCGGTGAGCTTCCCTATCCTCAGGCGCTCATCTGCTGCAACGACTATATGGCGTACGGACTGCTCGACGAATTTATGGAGCACGACATCGACATCGCGGAGAAGATGTCGGTCGTCGGCTACGAGTATATCCGCGAGCGCAGGAACCACACCCCGCTCCTGACGACCTATCAGCGCAACAGGAAGGCTCTCGGCTCGGAGGCGGTGAGCCTGCTCGCGAAAAAGCTCTCGTCGGGCAGATACAGCCGCTACGTCCCGCCGCGCGGACGGATAATCTGCGGCGACACCTGTCCCTGCGGCGCGGAAAACTCCGACATCAAGCGCGAGATAAAGGACGTTCAGGTCAAGGCGACCTACGACTTTCTCAACCTGTTCAGCCAGCTCGAGCACAGGCTGACGGAGTGCCGAAACATCGACGAATTCGTGGCGCGGTGCTGGGACTTCCAGTTTATGATACGCGGCGTTGACAAGCTGTATCTGTGCCTGTACGAGAACTGGTACGACGACGCGGACAACTCCGACAATATGGTATGCTACAATCTGCTCTTCCATGAGGAGCCGCTCATATTCAGCAAAAACAGCTTCTCCTGCCTGTTCAGGGAGGAGGCGGCACCGTACTACTTCTGCCCGCTGTTTTTCTCGGAACGCGAGCTCGGCTTCGTCGTCCTCCGATTCAGGAGACCCGACACCTTCGACCATATCTTCCGCAACTGGCTCAAATCCATTTCCAACGGACTTGAATTCCTGAGAATGAAGAACGACATACAGTACCTCATGCAGTGTCAGGACCTCTCCGAGCAGCGCGATACGCTAACGGGTATGCTCAGCGAAAAGGGCGTAAAGAAGGCTTACAAGACCGCCGACAGGAGCAGTATGTACCTCGTCGGACTGCGTATATGCCTGTTCGGTGAGCGCCCCTACGGTGCCGACCCGAGCGAGAAGATATTCGCCGTTCTCGACGCGGCGGAGGCTGTCCGCCAGTTCTGCGGCAATAATAATATCTGCGGAAGGATAAACGACGACACCTTCGTCTGCCTCGTCAGCAGCAAGGCGGAGGCGGCGCTCCTCACCGAACAGCTCTCCTCGATTCTCTATCGCCACACCGCCTACGTCAAGGAATACGGCATAGATTCGTTCGTATGTGCGGCGGTGAAGTGCGGCGATATGAAGTACGCTCAGGTCAGCGAGAAGTGCTCCGCGGAGATGAACGAGAAGCTGAAACAGCTCTCACAGCGGCGCACCGACCCGCACTTCAAAAAGCTCAACAGGCTTCGCACACACATTTATCAGAATCCCGAGGACACCTTTGATTCAGACAAGCTGTATGAAATGTTTGGCGGAAGTGCGGGCTATCTCAGGACTATTTTCCGCAACTGCTACGGCTTTACGCTCCATGAGGACTGCATAAATGCGCGTATCGCCTTTGCGCGGTATCATCTCGCGATGACGACTCTCACCATCGCGGAGATAGCCGAGCATTGCGGCTACACCGACGGGAAGTACCTCATGCGGCAGTTCCAGCAAGCTACAGGCTACACAGCGTCGCACTACAGAGAAGTGATCGGATAGTAGATTCTGGATACAATGTGATTTACTTAACACTTGTAGAAACGAGCCTTTTCAACCACTTATTTGTACCAAAAACTGTCAAAAATCGCTTGAAGCCACTAAATATCAAATCGTAAAAATCCGCTAAACACAGCCATTTTCGCATTTTACTGAGAGTCGCAAAAGGGCTCTTTCTCAATTCAAGTCCCCTATGCTCCACCAGCGCCGAGCAGGCGCACGCAGTTCGCGGTTCAGTTGTTCTGAACCGCGAATTTTTTCCGCGTCCCATAGCGGGTCTAAAGCGTTCCACAAACACAAAAGCTGCATACCGAAACGATATGCAGCTTTTTTCGTATCAAATATCAGGCTTGAGTTCCATTTTTGCATACATGGCGATCTGCTCGGGAGTCGCATTGTAGTAGCGGACGCCCTTGTTTATCTTTGCTATCTCAGCCATTTCGTCGGCAGTCAGTTCAAAATCGAAGACGTCGAAATTGTCGCGGATATGGTCGGGATTCTTTGAGCCCGGGATAACGATATTTCCGCTCTGGATATGCCAGCGGAGAATGATCTGAGCATTGGACTTGTTGTACTTGTTCGCCAGCTCACCGAAAATCGGCTCATTGATAAGGCTCTTGTCGCCGTGACCGAGAGGGTACCACGCCATAAGTCCCATATTTGTCTCGGCAAGTATCTTCTTCAGTTCGGTCTGCGGGAAGTAGGGGTGAGCCTCCACCTGTACAACCTGAGGCTTTATCTCCATTGTCTCGATAGCCTCTTTCAGCAGCTCCTCGGGAAAATTCGAGAGACCGATAGCCTTGACCTTGCCCGCCTTCACAGCCTTCTCGATATTTTTGTAGCCCTCACGCCAGTTGTCCGTGGGCTGGTGGAGGAACAGCAGGTCGATGTAGTCCGTACCGAGGCGTGCGAGAGTCTCCTCAACGGCAGTCTCCTTCTCATAAACCGTAGGCCACAGCTTCGTAACAAGGAATATCTCCTCGCGGGGGACGCCGCTCTTCTTGATACCGCGACCAGTCGCGCTCTCGTTCATATAGCCGTTTGCAGTGTCGATAAGGCGAACGCCGCTGCGGAGTGCGCTCTCCACTGCCGACTCAGCCTGCTCGGGTGTGAGCATGAAAACTCCGATGCCTGCCATAGGCATTTTCAGTCCGTTGTTAAGTGTTGTGAATTTCATAGTTATTCCTCCTGTAAAAATTATCTGCACTTGTTAAGAATACCGAGTACCTCGTCATCGCTGAGCTTTTTGCAGCAGCCTCCCGTGCGTATGGACGACTTTGCGATAGCCTCATAATCAGTGTCGGTTATGCCCATTTCGCTGAATTTCGTGGGCAGTCCCATTTCCTTGATAGAGTCCGCAAGAGCCTCGATACCCGCAAGTGCAGCTTCATCGTCATTGTCAGCACTTACGCCCCATACCTCGCGGGCAAAGCGTGCAAACTGCGGGATATTTTCCTTATAGATATGACGGTACGGAACGGGGTGTATCACCGCAAGTCCCTGACCGTGGTTGCAGTCGGTGTAGGCACCGAGCTGGTGCTCTATCATGTGGCACTGGAAGTCAGTCACCTTGCCCAGCTTGAGTATGCCGTTCTCGCCCATTGCAGCCGCCCATATGAGCTCGCTGCGCACCTGCTTGTCATCGGGATTTTTGAGCGTCTCGCGCATATTCCTGATGACATTTCTCATGACCGCTTCGTTTATCTCGTCGCTGAGATTGACCGTCCGCGGACTGCCAAAGTAAGTCTCCATACAGTGGCTGAGAGTGTCGAAAGAGCCCGAAATCACCTGCTTCATCGGCATTGTCATGGTGTAGTCAAAGTCGAGCACTGCGAAGTCGTAGAACGCTCCCCAGAGCGGCGACTTCATCATCTTTTCTTCATTGGTAATGACCGCGCCGTTGTTCATCTCCGCGCCCGTACCGAACGCCGTCACGACTGCGCCCATTGGTATGAACTCCGCGGGATTCTTGTGAGCCGTGTACTCCGCCTCCCAGATGTCCTCGTCCATTTTCGCCTGAGCGGAAACTATCTTGCAGCAGTCGATAACTGAGCCGCCGCCCACTGCTAAGATGAAGTCGATATTGTTCGATTTGGCAAGCTTTGCGCCCTCCTGCACCTTTGTATAAGTGGGGTTGGACATGATACCGCCCAGCTCTGTGACGTTCTTGTCCGCCGCTTTGAGTATCCCCATTATCTCATCGTAAATACCGACCTTTTTCACCGAGCCTCCGCCGTATGCGAGAAGGACATTTTTGCCGTACTTTGCAAGCTCTGCCGCAAGGTTCTCCCTTGCCGCACCTCGCCGAAATACACTTTTACGGGATAGCTGTAGCTGAATTTATTCATTGTGTCTTACCTCCGTATCATTTTGTACCCTTATTATAACATAATTATCTCGGTTTGTACAATGCCAATTTCGGATAGCACTATAACCATTGGTTATAGTGACGCTATGCGTCGGACTTCATGTTACTTTGCCTGTCCGACTTTCGGTATTTGTTGTTTCACAAGGCACAGATCGAATACGTCCCGGCGCTCATCGTGATTCAGGTCATAGTCCTTGCCGTGAGCGTTCTTTGTTCGTGTCAGCAGCCGGTTCGCAAATTGGCAGGCTCTCTTTTTGACGGTATATTGCCTGTAAACTGCTCCTCCCAGAAGCTGACCGCATCGTATATCCAGCCGTCAGCCACCGTTTCTGTACCGAGTCCGAAGTCGTGGGGAAGTTCCTCATAGGCGTGAAACTCCGTGGGAATGCCGTAGCTATCAAGAGTTTGCAGACGGCTCTGCATTGTTTTCCAGTTCGCAATGCCGTCGCTTGTTCCGACACAAACATAAGTCGGAGCATCTGCCTTTGAGGTGTACGTGTAGCCAGTGTACCACCTCCGAAGAAAAGCGGCAGAGCGTTGTACATGAACTCGCGGCAGGAGTTGTGGTCGTGCTGACCGCCCTCACGCTGATAGAAAACGTAGTGATCTGGCGTGAAGAAGCCGTCGCGGGACAGCATTTCGTCCGCCATATCTATTGACTGCGACTTCACAGTGTCATTTGTTCCGACGCCGTGGTATATGAAATATCCGCGCTCGTTAAGGTCGTTTTCTTCAACGATATTCTGAATGAAGTCCACATTTTTCTCAAACTGAAAATCGTCGTAGCCGTGCATGAGATAGCAGATGTCATAGCGTGTATCAAGGTCGTTTTCGTCATAACCGTATGGCAGATAAACGTAAGCAGTTTTCGTGATGTCGCTCTCATCGCGGGCGTAGTCCTTGCTGTCGTAGATCATCTCAACAACAGTTCCCTGCTCATCGGCAGCAGTAAAATAAACTGTCGGAACTGCCGAGCTATAGCCTGTCTGCGCTATCTGAACGGCGCTCTCCGAAGCAGTCGGAGATGAAGAATTTGTGTCGTATCCGCAGGCTGTCAGTCCCATTGCAGATGTCAGAAGCATTGCAATTTTTTTTGACATTTTTCATTGCCGTACCTCCTTAAATAATGCGACCTTTTAATCGTGAATTCTCCAGTTTATAAGCTGTCTTGCAGTGTGTCCGCAGCGGTGGTCGATTATTTCGCTGTGCCCCAGGTCCATTGAGTTTATGAGCTGCATTTCCTCATCTGAAAGCTCAAAATCATCAAGAGAAATTTTTTCAAGGCGGTGCCGTTCACTGGTCGAACAGGGAATGACCGCCACACCGCTTTGCAGGTTCCATTTAAGTATCAGCTGAGCCGCCGACTTGCCATGAACCGCAGCAATATCGTTCAAAATCTGGTTGCCGAATATATCCTTCTGCCCCTCGCAGAGAGGTCCCCATGCTTGAGCAGCAACTCCATTTTTTTGCATTTCAAACAACGCTTCTTTATTAAGGAAATAGGGGTGTCGCTCGAGCTGATTGACCATAGGTGAAAAATCGCTATTCAGGCACAGATCGACTATTCTCTCGGGAGTGAAATTCGATACTCCGATAGCTCTGATATAACCGTCATGCATGAACTTCTCCATAACTCTCCACGAGCCGTAATAATCACCGTATGGCTGGTGGATAAGATACAGGTCAATATAGTCCGTATTCAGCTCTTTCAATGAGTGCTGAAATGCCTTTATGGTATTATCATAGCCGCGTCCTGAACCCACAGCTTTGTGGTTATGAACACTTTCTCACGTGGAACACCGCTTCTGCGAACTGCACTCCCGACAGCGCTTTCATTCTTGTAAGAAGCAGCCGTGTCAATAAGGCGATAGCCTGCTTTTAAAGCTGACAGAATGTGCTCCTCGCAATTATCACGTATCATAAACGTACCGAAGCCTATCATTGGCATTTCCACGCCGTTTCGCAAAACAGTATTTTTTATACGACCACCTCACTTTGTTCTTGTACTTATTATATCGCATACTTTACGGTTTGTACAATGCCAATATCGGATAGCGCTATAACTTTGAGTTATACAAGAAAAGGTCGCCATAAAAACGAAGCAGTAACAACCTTTCTCAGATATATATCGGGATCGGTAAAGCTTGATCAATGGGATTCGTAAAGACTCCTCACATCAATACCCTTCCATTCCGTATCAACAGGAGCACGATATTTCATTTAACATTTGGCTCCTGCTTTCGGTTTGAGTTAATAATTTGTTTACTTTTTAGTAATTATTTATTTACAAATAACGCCGTTTTTTCACTTGACAACCGAAAAAGCTTGTGATATAATGCAAATCACAACAGAAAAGCTGTGACGAAGAATGGCAGGGTCAAATGCATTTCAGAGAACTGATGGTAGGTGCGAATCAGCAATGCTCAGAACCTTTGCTTCTCCCTTCCGAGCCGGAAGCCTGAAACTCTTTTGAGCGCGTAGGGCGACCCGTGTTTGCTACGTAAGTGCATAGAAGTTGATTGACTTTGAATCCAAAGGCGTCGACGAAGACGGAAACTGCAACGATTTTCTCAGAGAGCCGATGATGGTGCGATATCGGTAAATGACTGCTGACCTTCCTATCCCTTCCGAGCCGGAAGCCCCAAAGGTTCAACACCCAGTAGGCGTTTCCCGTGTATGCTGCGTCAGTGCATAGAAGTTGATAGACTTCGAAGAGGTGGCGGATCATCGTATCCGCAATTTGAGTGGTACCGCGAGTATTGTATAATACCCGTCTCAAAGCAAATTTACGCTTTGGGACGGGTTTGTTTTTTTATCCGCCAATGCAAGGAAAGGTGGAAAATATGCTATCTCTTGACAAAGTATTCAATGCACAGACAGTCCTGAAAGACATGATAAGAGAGACAAACCTTGTCAGAGCCCATGGTATCGCTCCCGAATGCGAGCTGTACCTGAAGCCTGAAAACCTGCAATTCACAGGTTCGTTCAAGATACGCGGAGCAGCTTACAAGATCGCAATGCTATCGGACGAGGAAAAACAAAACGGAGTTATCGCCTGTTCGGCAGGAAACCACGCACAGGGAGTTGCGCTTGCCGCAACCAAAAACGGTATCAGCTCACTGATATGTCTGCCTGATACTGCGCCGATATCAAAGATCGAGGCTACGAAGGGATTCGGAGCCGATGTATGCCTTGTGGAGGGCTGTTACGATGACGCTTACCAAAAGGCGCTTGAACTCAGGGACGAAAAGGGCTATACCTTCGTTCACCCCTTCGACGATGAAAATGTCATCGCAGGTCAGGGAACCATCGCTCTCGAAATACTATCGGAGCTTGACAGCATTGACGCTGTCGTTGTTCCGATCGGAGGCGGCGGACTTATCTCGGGCATCGCTTACACAGTGAAGCAGATACGTCCCTCGGTGAAGGTATACGGAGTGCAGGTAACAGGTGCGCCAAGTATGTTCAATTCGGTGAAAAACGGCGGAATCGAATGTCTGTCGTCTGTCTCTACCATCGCAGACGGTATCGCCGTAAAACAGCCGGGTGAGAATACTTTCGCCCTTGTAAACGAGTATGTTGACGAAGTTGTTCTCGTCAGCGACGACGAGGTCGCAAGCGCGATACTTGCACTCATTGAGAAGCAGAAAATGATCGCAGAAGGTGCGGGAGCGGCAGCAGTCGCCGCAGTAATGACAGGCAAGCTCGACACTAAAGGCAAGCGCGTCGTTGCAGTCGTGTCAGGCGGGAATATCGACGTAACAAGCCTTTCGCGAGTCATCGACAGAGGTCTGCGCAATTCGGGACGTTCTTCAAGCCTGCTCATAGAGCTTATCGACAAGCCCGGGCAGCTGAAGGAGATATCCCGCATTATCGCGGACTGCGGCGGAAACGTCACGGGCGTCCACTATGAGAAGGGCGATACCGAAAGCGTTAACGGCTGCTTCCTGCGTATCGACATGGAAACGAGAGATTTCGACCATGTAAAGCTCATAACACATTCACTCCGTGAAGCAAAATTTAAATTACGATAAGGAGATAATACTATGAACACGAAAATTTCAACCTCAGACGCTCCCAAAGCCATCGGACCTTACTCGCAAGCCGTATGCGTCGGCGACCTTGTGTTTACCTCGGGACAGATCGCCCTCGATCCCGAAACGGGCAATATGGTCGGTACAGACATTACGGAGCAGTCTCATCAGGTGTGCAGGAACCTAAAAGCGATAATCACAGCAGCAGGCTGCACTATGGACAGTGTTGTTAAAACGACCTGCTTTCTGAGTGATATAAGTAATTTTGCTGCTTTCAACGAGGTCTACGCCAAGTATTTCACAGGTAAGCCTGCACGGAGCTGCGTCGCGGTAAGATCGCTTCCGAAAGAGGCGCTTGTTGAAGTCGAAGCTATCGCAGTAAGAAGGGAGTGATATTATGCTGCTTTCGGGAGCAGATATACTCGTTGAAACACTGATCGAGCAGGGCTGCGATACGATTTTCGGATATCCAGGCGGTCAGATACTGAACGTGTATGACAGCCTTTACACCCACAGAGACAGGATAAACCATATCCTCACCGCTCACGAGCAGGGAGCTGCACACGCTGCCGACGGCTATGCACGAGTTACAGGCAAGGTAGGCGTTGTAATGTCAACTTCGGGACCCGGGGCGACAAATCTCGTGACAGGTATTGCGAATGCCTATCTTGATTCCGTACCGCTCGTTGCAATATGCGGAAATGTTCCGACTACACAGATAGGAACGGACAGCTTTCAGGAAATAGACATAACAGGCGTGACTCTGCCGATAACGAAGCACAACTATTTTGTCGGCTCAGTCGAGGACTTAGCCGATACCATACGTGAGGCATTCGCCCTTGCGCGTTCGGGCAGACCCGGTCCTGTGCTCATTGACGTACCCAAGGACGTTCAGATAGCAAAATATGAATTTGAACCGCAGCAATGTACCGAAGCGGAACGATACAGCGCTGCAAAGGACGTTCGTATCGAAGAGGCTGCAAAGCTCATCAACGATGCAAAGCGTCCGTATATATACTTCGGCGGCGGAGTGATAACTGCGGGCGCACAGGCTGAGATGCTTGCAGCTGCGGACAGGATCGATGCGCCGCTCGGCTGCTCGCTGATGGGGCTGTCAGCCATTCCCACCGACCACCCGCGCTTCCTCGGTATGCAGGGTATGCACGGACACTACGCCTCGTCAATGGCTATGCACCACGCCGACCTTATACTGTCGCTGGGAGTGCGCTTCAACGACCGTGTTACAGGCAACCGTCAGAGATTTGCGGTCGGAGCCAAGATAGTCCACATCGACGTTGACGGCTCGGAGCTTTCAAAAACAGTAAACGCCGCCTGCGGACTTCGCGGCGACGTAAAGGCTACAATGCAGAAGCTGCTTTTGCTGCTTGAGGAGAGTCCCAAGCCCGAATGGCAGGCAGAGATCGGGAAGTTCCGTCTTGAGGAGGAAAGCTTCCTCGACAGCCGCAGCGGCATGACTCCCCGCAATGTGATACTCACCATAAACAGACACCTCGGAGCTGATACCGCGGTCTGTACGGACGTCGGACAGCATCAGATGTGGGCGGCACAGAACCTCTCGTTCAGGACGCCGAGGCGCTTCGTATCGAGCGGCGGACTGGGCACAATGGGCTTCGGCTTCGGAGCTGCGATAGGTGCGGCTTTCGGTACAAGGGAGCGTTCGGTGCTCGTCACAGGCGACGGCAGCTTCGGAATGAACATGAACGAGCTCATCACGGCGGTAAAATACAATGTCCCCGTTACGGTAGTGATAATGGACAACGGCGTGCTCGGTATGGTAAGGCAGTGGCAAACGCTTTTCTTCGATAAGCACTATTCAAATTCAGTTCTCGAACGCAGTATCGACTACGGAGCATTTGCGCGCTCCTTCGGTGCGGACGGCGAGACTGTATCGACTCCCGAAGAGCTTGATGCTGCTCTTGCAAGATCGTTTGGCAGGGACGGTCCGTATATCATCGACTGCAAAATAGACAAGGACGAATTCGTACTTCCCATGCTGCCCCCGGGCGGGAGCATGGACGATATAATCACAAGGCTGGAGGTGAAAAAGTGAACAGATACACGGTTGCGGTATTAGTAAAGAATCAGTTCGGAGTTCTGAACCGCGTAACAAGTATGTTCCGACGAAGGCAATTCAACATCAGCGCGCTGACGGTAAGCGAGACCGAATCCAGCGAGCTCTCACGCATAACAGTAGTATTCAGCGGCGAGGAGAACTCCAAGCGCCAACTCGTCGACCAGCTCTACAAGCGCCCCGACGGGTGCTCTATAATGGTGTACCGGGATGTGGATTGGGTACGCTGTGAACTGCTGCTGATAAAAATGGAAAACGACTCTGACACCCGTGACGATATCCGTCATGCGGCTGAGGCGTTCGGAGCTGTCATCGTCGATTATTCAAAGGATTACCTGATGTTCCGATTGACGGATACATCTGTCAGGATAGATGATTTCATCGACCTGATGAGAGATTACACAATACTTGAGATCTGTCGGACAGGAAGCGTTTCGCTTGAAAAGGGACACTCCACTATCCGTCAGGTAGTAAATTTATAATTAAGAAAGAGGTTTTTATTATGGCAAGGATTTTTTATCAGAAGGACTGCGATTTAAGCAAACTGAGTGGAAAGACGGTAGCTATCATCGGCTACGGCTCACAGGGACACGCTCACGCACTCAATCTTAAAGAGAGCGGCGTAAATGTTATCGTCGGACTCTACGAGGGCTCGAAAAGCTGGAAAAAAGCCGAGGCTCAAGGGCTTGAAGTTATGACGAGCGGTGAAGCTGCCAAGGCTGCCGACATCATCATGATACTCATCAACGATGAGAAGCAGGCTGCTCTCTACAAGGAGTCCATCGAGCCGAACCTTACAGCAGGCAAGACTCTCGCATTCGCACATGGCTTCAATATCCACTTCGGCTGTATCGTTCCGCCCGCTGATGTAAACGTCATCATGATAGCGCCTAAGGGACCGGGACACACCGTGCGCTCGGAATATCAGGCAGGCAAGGGCGTTCCCTGTCTCATTGCAGTCGAGCAGGACGCAACAGGCGACGCGTGGGATATCGGTCTCGCATATGCGCTCGGTATCGGCGGAGCAAGAGCAGGCGTACTCGAGACCACCTTCCGCACCGAGACCGAAACAGACCTTTTCGGCGAGCAGGCTGTGCTCTGCGGCGGAGTATGCGCTCTTATGCAGGCGGGCTACGAGACTCTCGTCGAAGCGGGCTACGATCCGAGAAACGCGTATTTCGAGTGTATCCACGAGATGAAGCTCATCGTCGATCTCATCTATCAGAGCGGCTTTGCGGGTATGCGCTACTCTATCTCGAATACTGCCGAATACGGTGATTACGTAACAGGTCCGAAGATCATCACCGAGGAGACGAAAAAGACTATGAAGCAGGTACTCAAAAACATTCAGGACGGCTCATTCGCAAAGGAATTCCTGCTTGATATGTCCTCAGCAGGCGGTCAGGTACACTTCAACGCGATGAGAAAGCTCGCCTCGGAGCACCCCTCCGAGCTTGTGGGAGCAGAGGTCCGCAAGCTCTACAGCTGGAGCGATGAGGATAAGCTCATCAACAACTGACGGAGGGCGCTATGGGTAAAGTTAATGTTGTGGACGGCGTTCATAATGCTCCGCACCGAAGCCTGTTCCACGCTCTCGGGCTCACGGAGGAGGAGCAGAAACGTCCGCTCATAGGCGTAGTCAGCTCCTACAATGAGATAGTCCCGGGACACATGAACCTTGATAAGATAGTCGAGGCAGTAAAGCTCGGCGTTGCGATGGCCGGGGGTACTCCTGTAGTATTCCCCGCAATAGCCGTATGTGACGGCATCGCAATGGGACACGAGGGAATGAAATATTCCCTCATCACCCGCGACCTTATCGCCGATTCCACAGAAGCAATGGCACTGGCACACGGCTTCGACGGACTCGTTATGGTACCGAATTGCGACAAGAACGTCCCCGGGCTCCTTATGGCAGCAGCGAGGGTAAATATCCCGACTGTTTTCGTCAGCGGAGGACCTATGCTCGCGGGCAGAGTCGGCGGACAGAAAACCAGTCTGTCGAGTATGTTCGAGGCAGTCGGAGCTTACAACGCGGGGAAAATAGATGATGAAAAGCTCAGGGAGTATGAGTGCAGGACCTGTCCGACCTGCGGTTCGTGCTCGGGAATGTACACCGCAAATTCCATGAACTGTCTCACCGAGGCGCTCGGCATGGGACTTCGCGGAAACGGAACTGTCCCCGCGGTATATTCGGCGCGTATCGAGCTTGCAAAGCACGCAGGCATGGCAGTAATGGAGCTTGTGCGAAGTGATATCCGCCCGCGTGACATTATGACCAAAGAAGCACTGATGAACGCTCTGACCGTGGATATGGCACTGGGCTGCTCAACGAACAGTATGCTCCACCTGCCTGCAATAGCGCACGAATGCGGCGTGAAGCTCGACCTTGATATTGCCAATGAGATAAGCGCAAGAACGCCTAATCTCTGCCACCTTGCACCCGCAGGACGAACCTATATGGAAGACCTGAACGAGGCAGGCGGAGTATACGCAGTCATGAACGAGCTGACAAAAAAGGGGCTGCTCAACACGGAATGTATAACGGTCACAGGTAAGACTATCGGCGAATGTATCAAGGACTGCAAAAACCTCGATACGAGCGTTATTCGTCCCATTGACGAGCCATACAGCGAAACGGGCGGAATTGCCGTGCTCAAAGGCAATCTCGCACCCGAGGGCAGTGTGGTCAAGCGTTCGGCTGTTGCTCCCGAGATGCTCGTTCACGAAGGTCCTGCCCGCGTGTTTGACTGCGAGGAGGACGCTCAGGAAGCCATAAACGCGGGCAGGATAGCTGCGGGTGACGTTGTTGTCATACGCTATGAAGGACCGAAGGGCGGTCCGGGAATGCGAGAGATGCTGAATCCGACCTCCGCGATAATGGGCATGGGACTCGGCAGCAGCGTTGCTCTCATCACCGACGGACGTTTCAGCGGAGCTACCCGCGGTGCCTGCGTGGGACATATCACTCCCGAAGCGGCTTCGGGCGGACTTATAGGCGTTGTCGAGGAAGGCGATATCATCAGTATCAATATCCCCGAAAACAGCATCGAGCTCAAAGTTGACGAAGCTGTGCTTGCTGAACGTATGCGTGATTTCGTTCCCAAGACGAAAGAGCTGTCGGGATATCTCAAACGCTATGCTGCGCTTGTTTCAGGCGGCGCATACGGAGCGATACTTGAATAAATGTATTATGCTTTCTCGCTGAGGATAGTTGTAATGCGGTTGTCGAGAATTTTTGCCGCCTGCTCGGGAGTCCGCTCGCCTGCGAGTACGGGGTCGCTCTCCTCGTCGATGATATACGAGACCTCGTCGGGGTAGTAGATGTCGATCTTCACGCTGAGGATATAGTCGCGGAGCTTATCCTTCGCCTCCTGTGAGATGTGGAAGCCGCCGCCGTCCTCGTCGCTTTCTCCGGGAGGGTGCATGACGCCGTTTATGGAGCTGTGATACGACTCCGAACGGTCGAAGTCGAGGTCGAGCTGCGACATCAGCACAGGCACGCCGCGGGTGTCGTCCCACAGATTCTCGTCGAGTTTTTTCCTGTAGCGCAGCAGCTGACACATGAGCTTCCAAGCGTCCTCCTTGTTGCTGCACGACTTCATTATGCCGTACGGGCAGGACTCGTGGAGGTTGACATACGTTTTCGCACCGTTGCCGTCGTTGCTCGGCAGACCGACGAATGTGACGTCCTCGCGGTTGAGGTCGCCGTACGTATAAATGGCGAGCGCGTGGTTTATACCGATGATGTCAACGGGGAAAACGAGCTGAGAATCGCCGTATCCGGGAGGCTCCGAGCCGCCCGAAAGCTCCGCCATCTCCTCCACTGACATGGTCGAATAATCGGGGACGTAGCCCTCGATATACGGGTGCTCGGCGCAGAAGCGCAGAATGTCTGCGAAGTTGCTGCCCGCGAAATTGCACTTGAAGCTCGTGTAGTCGACGCAGCCCTTTCCCGTATTCCTCAACATATAGAACGGGAGCGAGTAGTCGTCATCTCCGATGAAGCTCCTGCCCGCGGGGAGGTCGTTGTAGAACTGTATCGCCTGCTCGGGAGTCCAGTTCGTGTACTCCTCCCCCACGAATTTGGTCTTTGCAACAGCGGTGGAGATGTTGAAGCTGTCCACCACCGCGGGAAGCTCGCCGTCTATGGTAAGTCCCTCAAGCACGTTCGGCAGGAAGTCCTCGCGCTTGAGACCGTCTATATCGTCCATGAGCGAGTAGAGGTCTGTCAGCGCGCCCTTGCGGATATAGTTGTACATCTTCTCGGGCGGAGCGAAAATGATGTCGGGCGAATTGCCCTGTATCACGTCGAGGTCGAGGTTCCACGCCGCCTGCTCATAGGTCGTGTCGCCATTCATATAGTTGACGTTCTTGATGTGGTAGTCCTGCGGGAAGGCGAGGTAGTCCGAGAACGCCGAGTCGAAGAAGCCGAAGCTTCCGACTGTGATGATGGGCTTGCCGTCGTCGGCGTACTGCGCCTCATTCATAGTGATACTGCTCTCCCTGCCCGACGAGCAGGCAGTCACCGTGCAGACGAGCGCGAGCATGGCTGAAAGTGCTGCGATTTTTTTCATTGTTACTCCTCCTTTTTTTCTGTCCGTGGAGACAGCTTTCATATATAAGTGCATTTCGGAGGCAAAAAAGACGAAATTTTTTGAAAGATTTTGAAAATTCGTATGACTGCACAAATCCGCCGCCTTGTGACTGTGCAGGCTGTACAAAAAGTCCCCGCCCGACTGCTATCGGACGGGGACTCCCGTTTATTTGGATACAAGAAGCTGTCGGAGGAGCACCTCGTCGAACATATCGACGCTTCCGTCGCTGTTGAAGTCGAACTGCTCCGCGGCTTCCCTGCTGCTGAACGGCGACTCGCCGAGCAGCATCTTCCGCAGTCTCACGAGCTGCGCGACCTTGTAAACCTTCGCGGGCTTGGTACCGTCGGGCTCGGTGCCGCCGATGAGCTTGCCGCTCGCGTAGACGCAGACATTCTCGCACTTCTTCGCGAACTCCACGCCGCCGACGATATTATCGTAGTCCTCTCCCTCCTCGGTGAGGTCGACCATGCCCTGCTTGCTCCAGTCGTTGGAGGAATCCCAGCTCTCGCCGAAGTAGTTGCCGATGATGAGCTGGTACTTCTTGTTGGAGTTGGCTATCGCGTAGCCGTCCCACGATATCTCGATGTAGTAAATATCGTCCTTATAGTGCTTGGGCTGGGAGAGCGTCGCCGACTTGTCGGTGACCTCCGTTTCAACTTGGTCGTAGGTCTTTTGCAGCACGAAGCTCGACGGTATCTCCTTCTTCGCGAACTCCTCGATGCTGAAATAGTAGCGGATAGAGATGTCGTCGTGCGGCTCGAGCGAGTCGGTGTTCACGAAGAATGTGAGCTTCGTAACGCCTGCTCCCGTAGCCTCCGGAGCGTCCGAGCAGTAGCCCGACACCCAGAACTCGCCGCCCGAGAAGAGGTCGGTGTCGTCCTGCTTTTCGGCGGGGGGGAAGTTCGCCTCGGGCTCCATTCCCTCGCCGTCCTTGTAGAGGTAGAAGCCCGCCGCCGCGCCAACTATCGCGGCATTGTAGTCTATCGTTACCTCGTTGTATACCCAGTCCTTGGTGATGTCGTTGTGCTCGTCATTCTCGTCGGGACCTCCCGCGAGCGCGCCGTAAAGTACGTGCTTGTGCTCGGCAGTGTCCTCGCACTTAGTCAGTCCCGAAGCCGCGCGGTGGTGGGGATATTTTACTGAATTTTCGCCGTATCCCACGACGTAGCTCCTGCCGAGCGGGTTGTCGCCGATGATGTACTCCATCTGCCCGAGAGCCCACTCCGTGAACGTGTAGTCGGGATTTTTCGTGTCGTAGCGGTCCTTGCCCTTCTGGTACTTGTCGTAGACGAGCGCCGTGAACTGCACCGCCGTGTTATAGCGCGCGCTTCCCCACGTATCGAGGTGGAAATAGCCCGCGGGAGTCATATTCGCGTCCTTGTGCATGACAGTATTTATCGCCTTTGCTTCCATCTCCCAGAAGTCGAGCACCTCGTAGGGACCGCGTCCGATAGCGACTCTCGTCTCCTCGCAGACCTCGGGATAGATGTCCTGTATGCGGCCGAAGATGATACCCACGCCGTTCCACATATCGTTCCAGCAGAGGACGTATCCCGGGGGCGCATAGTAGTCTATATACTGCTCGCAGGTTTCGAGGTAGTCGTGGTCGCGTGTGATGAGGTAGAGCCAGCCCGCCGCGAAGCAGAAATCGTCCTCCCACTTGCTCGAGGTGTAGAAGCTCATCGGTCCCTCGCCGGGAGGTCCGACAGCCTTGTCGTTCTTGTTTGCGAAGTCAAAGAGCGCCTTTGCATAGTCGAGGCATTTCTCCGCGTACTTTGGGTCGCTCTCCTTGAAGTTGTAGTAGTTAATCGCGAGAGCCGCCGCGCTCTCCGATACGTCGTCCGTCGTCGGGAGGTCGGAGGTCGCGAAGAATGCGGGACGTCCCATGGCGTCTATCTCGGGCGACTGCCAGTACTCGTGGTCGACGCTTCCGTCGCCGACCTGATAGCAGAACGCCACAACATCGCCGTTTTCGTCGCGGAAGGTACTGCGCATGAAGTAGTCGCAGAAGTAGCGGCATATCGTCTCGGCGTGCTTGTCCTGTCCCGTCCTCTCGTAGGCGTCGCGGAACTCGTAGTATCCCCACGAAACCACCGATGCCGCATACGCCTCGGGCAAACCGAACTTGACATGATCGCCCGCGTCGTGGAATCCGCCCGAAACGTCGATATATCCGTCGCCGTCGGGGTCGAGGATATCGCCGTACTTCTTGATGAATGAAGCGGGGA
>JAUMVH010000031.1:12971-19206 GCA_030530245.1 Ruminococcus sp. | reverse complement strand
AAGGGGTCTGGGGAAAGAACCTTTCTTCAGAAAGGTTTTTCCCCAGTAGGTTCCCGTAATACTGCCATATGAGTATCACACCGCCCCCTCGGAGATGTTTTTGTTACTGCTCGGTGAGGGTGCCGCTGTAGGTGATGCCGTCTATTGTGAGCGAAGCCTTCACCGCCTTTTTCGCGGCAGACGGCGGACGGTAGCCGTCGTCGTAGACGCCGCCCTCGACGTTGGGAATGCCCGAAATTGCGCATACGTCGAGCGCCGTGCCGGGCGACATCGACGTGCGGACGCAGTAGTGACAATGGCTGCCCGTACTGTAGCCCGTGCTTCCCTCGATGCCGATGACGTCGGTTATCATCACCGCGTCGCCGACCTTGCAGCGTATCTCCGAGAGATGACCGTAGTGGTAGTACCTCCCGCCCGCGAGAATGACCACGTACTGCCCGAAGCCCTCGCTGTGATTTGCGGAGTTCTGCCAGCCCGCAAATACGACTTTGCCCGTGGCGGTCGCGTGTATCTCCTTCGAGTCGAGACCCACGAGGTCGAGTCCGTCGTGAGCCGCGCCCTTGTACTGCTGTGTTACCCTGAATCTGCCAATATACGGTGAATTCATTGCTTGTCCTCCTTGTCGTGAACGCTCTTGAGCCGCTTCAGCAGCCTGCTGACCCAGCCCGCCGACTGCGGGTCTATCGCCGCGTAGTTCTCGAGTATGGAGATGAGCTCCATCACCACGATGTAGACGAACACCGCCACAGCTGTCACAGCGCCCGTTATCTCCGCGAGAGTATCGCCGCTGTAGAACTCGCCGAGCGCGCGTATGCCTATCTCGAGTCCGCACGCCGTCGCCATGACCAGCAGCTCCACGAGCTTGTTGAGTCCGCCGCGTCGCATTTTCGCGGAGCTGAGCTGCTCAGTGACATAGCCCTTGACGACGCCCGTAATAAAGTCCGAGAGCGCGAGTCCGAGAACGATCGCTATCATAATGATGTACTGCATATCGTGTCCTTTCCCGAGCGTATCCGCACGAAGAGCAGAGCCCTTCTATAAGGGGGCGGGAAAGGGGCATTTTTCAATGGGAAACCGTTGATTATCGGAAAAAAACTTTTCAGCTTTGTATACCTGCACAATTTACGCACTGCAAATATGTGCGCATATAACAAAAAATACCCGCTCAAATGAGCGGGTATCGTTTATCACTGATTATTCAATGGGAAGAATCCAGCCGAAGGTGTCCTCGATCTTGCCCCACTGGATACCTGTCATGGTATCGTAGAGCATCTGTGAGATCTTGCCTATCTTGTTGCCGTTTATCTCCATTACCTTGTCGTTCCACTTGAGGTGACCGACAGGCGAGATTACAGCGGCTGTACCTGTGCCGAATACCTCGTCGAGCTTGCCTGCGTCGTAGGCGTCAGCAATTTCCTGAATGTCGATGCGTCTCTCCTCGACCTCGAGGTCCTTGCTCCTGCATACCTCGATAGCGGACTTTCTCGTGATACCGGGGAGGATAGAGCCCTGAAGCATAGGAGTAACTACCTTGCCGTCGATAACGAAAAAGATGTTCATGGCGCCGACTTCCTCGATGTACTTCTGCTCAACGCCGTCGAGCCAGAGTACCTGCGAGTAATTCTGCTTGTGAGCCTCGTCCTGACCGATAAGGGAAGCAGCGTAGTTGCCGCCTGTCTTTGCAAAGCCCATACCGCCTCTTACTGCGCGGACATACTTGCTCTCAACGTAGATGTTAACGGGGTTGAGACCGCTCTCGTAGTAAGCGCCCGAGGGTGAGAGGATTATGATGAAGAGGTACTGTGCACCGGGCTTAACGCCGAGGAAGGGGTCAACAGCGATGATGAACGGACGTATGTAAAGGGACTCGCCCTCCTTAGCGGGAACCCAGTCCTTCTCGACCTTTACGAGCTCGGTAAGGCACTGCATAGCGAGGTCAACGGGGAGCTCGGGGATAACGAGTCTCTCGTTTGACTGGTTGAGTCTCTTGAAGTTTTCCTCGGGGCGGAAGAGCTGAACCTTGCCATCAGCGGTGCGGTAAGCCTTCAGACCCTCGAATACCTCCTGACCGTAGTGCAGGCACATAGCGGCGGGGGAGAGCTCGAGAGGAGCGTAGGGCTTTATCTCGGGGTCGTGCCAGCCCTGACCCTCGTCGTAGGGCATAACGAGCATATAGTCTGTGAAGATGTGACCGAAGCCGAGCTTGTCGCCGGGCTGGGGCTTAGCCTTGAGGGTTTCTGCTTTTGTGAATTTGATTTCCATTTTATTCAACCTTCTTTGATATATTTTCCGTGCTCATCATTGAGCGGCGGAATATGATAAACTCAGTTAGCGGAGAAGTACTTCTTCTCGTAAATCTTCTTGCAGACGATGACGGTGCTGTCGCCGCGGCGCTGACTGCCACGACTGCGCCCGTGATGGAGACTGCAAGTATTATCTTGGTTTTCTTATCCATAATATTCCTCCTCAGTGGGATATAGGACAATGCCTTCAATAATTATACCATATTTTTGAAGGCTTTTCCATAGCAAAGCTCCGAAAAACCTCACAAAAAAAGCTGTTGGTATTTGTGGTATCTGCTGATATCAGTCGTCGAAGGTGCGTATCCTCAGCTTCGCGCCGAGGCTCTCGCAGACCTCGCGGGAGGCGTCTATCTGCTCCTGCGGGATAACGTCCACGATGGACATCACGACCTCCGCGAGCCCTGTCTTCACGCAGTCGGAGGTGAAGCTCTGCATAGCCTCCCACGCATTGTCGAACTTCGGGCGCGTCACAGCCATGTACTCGTCCCGTGTGCCTGCATTGAGGCTGACGGACACGGTGTCCATGACCTCGCAGAGCTCCGCGGCGACGCTCCTGCCGTTGATGAGGTCGCCGAGACCGTTCGTGTTTATGCGGAGCTTGGGACAGCTCGGGTACATTTTCAGCGCCTTCGCGACGACGACAACATCGCCGATACGCTCGGTGGGCTCGCCGTAGCCGCAGAACACTATCTCGTCGTACTTCGCGAGGTCGCGTCTGCCGAGGTCGTCGAATATCTCGCCGAGGGAGGGCTCGTGCTCGAGCCACAGCGGGTCGGAGCCGTATGCGCCGTCGGCGTGGGTGCGTATGCAGAAGGTGCACGCGCACGGACATTTATTCGTGAGGTTTATGTAGAGGTTGTTCCCCACCTCGTAGGAAATCGTCATTGCCTTTTTCATTTGCTATCGTCTCCAATTTTGAAATCTGTTATTGTGAGTCCGCACGGCAGGGCTCCGCTGTCTATCGCGGCGGAGAGCTCGTTTGCGGATTCGAGAGTGAAATTTCCCGATATCACCACTTCGCCGTCGGTTATGGGTGCGGCGACAGTAGGGGCGGAAATGAGCTCATCGTCGTACCATATCCCTATCGGCGTGCTCGTACCCGCGAGCTCTTCGGTCGCGGCGGCAAATTTGGTGCGTCCGCTGTCGAACAGCTTAATGGATACTACGTATGTGAGTTCGTATTCATTCGGCATCTGAACCGTCTGAGCCTTGTCGATATCCGTGCTCTGAAGGACTATCTCGCCCGTCGGGACGGTCTGCCCCTCGGAGTTGACCTCGGTGTCGGTGCCCTTGCGGAAGGTCAGCTCGCCGTTTCTGCACAGATTTTCAAGCGTGCTCTCGTTCCAGTTTTCGGGGCGGTCGAACTCGATGACCGATGTTTCTGCGTCGGGATATGAGATGTTCAGCTCGAGCTCGGGGTATTCGTACTTGAGTCTCATCTCCGCGACCTGAGTGCAGTCCGTTATCAGCGTGCCGACCTCAGCTTGGAGGGTGATACTGCTGTTGTAGCCCTTGGGCGGCTCTGAGGGGAGCACATCGGGGCTGCAGCCGCTGAGAAGTGCCGCTGCCATACATATAGTTATGATTTTTGGTGCTTTCATCAGTTCCTCCGTCAGTCGATGTAGATACGCGGTACGCGCTTGGATATGCCGCATACGACCTCATAGCCGATAGTCCCGTAAATCTGCGCGAGGTCGTCGGCTGTGATGATGTCGCCGCCCTCTCTGCCGATGAGGGTCACGATATCGCCCGCCTCAGCCTCAGGGACTCCGCTGACGTCTATCATCAGCTGGTCCATACATACTCTGCCGACTATCTTACAGCGCCTGCCGTGGACGAGTATCTCGCCCTTGCCCGAGAGCAGCCGCGAGTAGCCGTCCGCGTAGCCGATAGTCACCGTAGCTATGCGCATTTCGTGCTCGGCGACAAATGTTCTGCCGTAGCTTATGCAGTCGCCCGCCTGCACGGTCTTGACGTGGGAGATGACCGCCTTCAGCTCCATCACGGGAGCGAGTCCCGCGGGGATATCGAGGCTGACGTCTGGGTGCAGTCCGTAGAGGATTATTCCCGCGCGGCTGAGTGTGCTGCGGGAGGTATTGCGGTAGCAGGTCGCGGCGCTGTTCATGAAGTGGCAGTGGCGGAGCTTTATGCCGCGCGAGGCGAGCTCGTCGTATGTATCGAGAATGAAGCTCTGCTGCCTGTCCGTATAGGCGATATTGTCGGGAGCGTCGCTGTCCGCGACCGCGAAATGCGTGTATATGCCCTCGACCGAGAGCTTGCTTATCTTCATCATTTCGGCAATCTCGTCGGCGCACTCGGCGGGTGTGTCGTGCTTGAGACCGATACGTCCCATGCCCGTGTCTATCTTGACGTGGCAGCGTATCGAGGCGGGGGAGTTCTGTGCGAGAGCCTGCGCGTACTCTGTCGAGACGACGCCCTGTATGATGTTGTGCATGGATATCTCGTGCGCGTACTCGGGCGGAGTGTAGCCGAGTATCAGTATCTCCGCATTGGGAGCGTAGTTCCTCACCGCGATAGCCTCGTCGAGGTTCGATACCGCGAAGTAGTTTATCCCGCAGTCCTGCGCGAGGGTGCGGACGATATGGGCGTCGCCGTGACCGTAGGCGTCAGCCTTGACGACTGCCATGACCTCGGTCGGCGGCGAGTTGAGTCCCTTGATTATCTCCATGTTTTTTCTCAGCTGGGAGAGCGATACCTCTGCCCATGCTCTTTTAAGATATGGTTTCATCTTGTCATACCCTTTCTTTGTTTGTGCAGCGGACTGAAATTTATCTCCGCTCCTGTTGCATTTTACTTTAATATATGTTATAATATTAAATATCGACATATTTGAGGTGTGATATGCTCAAATCACTGATATCGGGAATGCCTGTGGGCTCCGCGAGGGAGCTTTCCGCCGACCGCAGCAGGACGGTCTGTATCACAGGTCACCGTGAAAAGAATATCCTGCCGTACAGGGGCGACCCTGTGTATACCGACATCACTGTCGGAGCGGTGAAGATGATGCTGTACAGGTACATCGATATGGCTGCCGAGCGCGGCTATACCGACTTCATCAGCGGGCTCGCGACGGGTGCCGACCTGTGGGCGGCTGAATACATCGTCCGCAAAAAGCAGACCGACCCGCGCATACGTCTCATCGGAGCTATGCCGTATCTGCGCCATGCCGAGCGCTTCCCGCGCGATTATGCGGCGCTGCTCGACAGTGTCGAGAGGGCTGCGGACGTGCTCGTGACGGTGAATGAAACGCCTGATATCGTCTACAGCAAGCAGGGCGAGGCTGCGGGACTCTACCGCGACCGCAACTACTTTATGGTAGACCGCTCCTCGGCGGTGATAGCCTTCCTCAACGAGGGGAGCTTCGCTTCGGGGACGTCGCAGACGGTCAATTATGCATACCGCAATGGGCGGCTGATATGCCGCTTCGGTATCGACGACGTCTACGCGCTCATCGACCGTGCGGGAGCTGACCTGCGGAGCATAAGGCGTGAGACCGCATTTCTCAACAATGTTTTCGACATTGCGCCCTGACGCTACCCTATAATTATACCACATACGCAGAATATTTCAAGTACCGCAGGCGATTTTTCTGCGTATATATAGACGAAAATGCGCGGGTGCGGCACACTATATTGTGAAAACGGCGATTTTTCGTGAACGCACGTTCGGATTCAACATACTGTTGAATTAGCTGTTAAAACGCTTGTTCTTTACTCACCGAATGTTGAAAAGTTGAAAAATCTGTTAGTGTGGATTCTGCGGCATTTGCAAATAATGTCGAAATTTGTGGTTTGAATTTCATTCACTTTACAGTGAATAAAAACAGAAAAATCTTATACGAAAAGTTGACAGGGGTCAAATCGAAAGGAGAAGCATTAGCCATGGCAAAAAATCAGAAAGTCGGAAGTATA
>JAUMVH010000031.1:1669-12961 GCA_030530245.1 Ruminococcus sp. | reverse complement strand
GGCATCCTTATAATCGGTGGAGGAACGTTCTTCTTCCTGCGTCATTTCGGCATACTCGGCGGCGAGAAGGAGCTCTCGGAGCCGCCTCCGAAGCAGGTCGCCACCACCACCTATGAGGACAACCACACGATACTCTTCATCCTCGACGAGCCGAGTCAGAAGTGCTCGTCAACGTTCGTGCTGCTGCGCTCTATACCGAAGGATAAGAAGCTCGTGTTCATGTGCATACCCGCGAACACCATTTCCCTCGTTGACGGCGAGCAGAAGGGTATCAAGAGCTGCTACGAGCAGGGCGGCGCGGGCGAGGCAGTCGCCTTCACCGAGAGCGTGCTCGGGATAACCGTCGACAGGTATATGAAGCTCGATTCCGAGGCGTACGTCAAGTTATGTGATATCCTCGGCGGCGTTACCTACCCCATCTCCGAGGACATCGCGGGCTTCAACGGCGACGGCTCGGAGCAGTACCTCAACTCGGAGCAGATAGACAAGCTCACGACATATGCGCTCTTCCGCGGAGGCGAGTACGAGCGCTCGTATACGGCGAGCGCGCTCGTTTCGAGAATGATAAACCAGTCTGACCTCGTGCGCGTGTCCGACAGTCTCGACAACAGCTTCAACAGCCTCGTAAATATGACCGAGACCGACATCACCGCTGTTGACTACAAGAAGTACAAGACTGCGATAAAGACCATGCTCGAGAGAGGCAACGGCAAGTCCATAGCCACTCCGCTCGTCCTCGACGGCGATGAGGCGGACTCCGACTATATCCCGAGTCAGGGCTTCATCAACGACTTCAAGGACAAATACTACACCCAGTACGAAGGAAAATAATGAACAACATCTTTGATACACACGCTCACTACGCCGACCACGCCTTCGATGAGGACAGGGAGAGCGTCCTCGCGGAGCTCCCCGAGAAGGGCGTGAGCTATGTTATGCTCGCCGCCTCGAGTGTGGAGGATACCCGCGAAAACGCCGCTCTTGCGGAGCGCTACGGCTATATCTATGCCGCCTCGGGAGTCCACCCCGAGAGCGTAGATGACAATCCCGTCGACTACCTCGATACCGTCGCGGAGACCGTCCGCTCGAACCCGAAGGTGCGGGCGATAGGCGAGATAGGGCTCGATTACCACTACGACGGCTACGACCGCGAAAGGCAGATAGCCCTCTTCGAGGAGCAGATAGTGCTCGCGAAGGAGCTCGGGCTGCCGATAATCGTCCACAGCCGCGACGCCGCCGAGGACACGCTGAATATACTCAAAAAGCACCGCCCCGCCGGAGTCATGCACTGCTTTTCCTATTCCGCGGAGTACGCGCGGGAGATAGTCAGGCTCGGTATGTACGTCGGGTTCACGGGCGTTATCACGTTCAAGAACGCAAAAAAGCCCTGCAAGGCGCTCGCGGAGGTGCCGACGGACAGGCTGCTGCTCGAGACGGACTGCCCGTATATGGCTCCCGAGCCTTTCCGAGGCAGACGCTGCGACAGCTCGCTGATAGCGTATACGGCACAGGCTGCCGCCGCCATAAAGGGGCTCGGGGTGCAGGAGCTCATCGACATCACCTGCGAAAATGCAAAACGATTCTACTCAATATAAAAGAGGTCGCGTATGTTCTACTGCTGCGGTATAACTGAAAAAGGCATCATGCCTCATAACGAGGACGCGCTGCTCGTGGGCAGGAACGTCCTTACCGACGGCAGGCTCGAGCACAGGCTCTCCGCGCCGTTCATTGCCGCTGTCTCCGACGGCGTGTCGGGCGAGAACGCGGGCGAGCTCGCGTCGCGTATGTGCCTCGAGATGGTGCGGGACGTCACCGACTACCGCAAGGGCGAGCTCAAGGCGGGACTCATGGAGATACACCGCAGCCTCGCCGAGTACAGTGAGGACGACCCCGACAGCCGCAATATGCAGACGACGCTCTGCGGCGTTGCTGTCACCGACGAGCGCAATGTCGTGGCGTTCAACGTCGGCGATTCGCGGCTCTACCGCTTCCGTGCGGGACGTATAAGGCAGCTCTCTCGCGACCAGTCGCTCGTGCAGCTGCTCTATGAGGAGGGCTCCATCACGCAGGAGGAGCGCCGCACACACGTTCACAGGAACATCATCTTCCCCGCCTTCGGAAACGTCAGGACCGACCCCATAATCGAGGTCGAGGAGATAGAGGGCGGCATGGAGTACGGCGACGTGCTGCTGCTGTGCAGCGACGGGCTCTCGGACTACCTCTCGGCATACGACATACAGGAGGTCATGGAGCTGCCGAAAAGCCTGCCGAAGCGGCTCGATATGCTCGTGAAGGAGGCTCTGCTGCGCGGAGGCACGGACAATATCACGGTCGCGGCGGTGGTCTGCGAGTACGACGGATAACGAAAACAGCCATACAGGGGACGCTTCAGGTTGCTTCTCTCAGCGGAAAAAGCGGGCTACCGAGCCATGAACTAACGGTTCATACACGGTAGCTGCGGATCCGCCAGAGGGGGCTCCCCTCCGATTGTATGGCTTTTTTGCGCGCTGCGAATGTCCGAAATGTAAATTTTCTTCGCGTTCTATTGAAAATTATCGTCAAAAGTGATATAATATCTGTAACATCTTCAACGGAGGCGCATAATATGGACACCAAAAAAATACTCTCCGCCGCGGTCGCGCTGACGGTCTCCGCGGGCAGCTTCTCCGCGTTTACGGGTACTGCTGCCGACGCCGAGCCGCAGCTCCTTGACGTGAGCGGCTTCACGATACATGACGAGAACTTCGTTCACCTCAGCAAGGGCACGTACCTGCGCGATGTCTCCTACCTCTTCGACGACCAGGACAAGGTGCCCGCGAGTGCGGACGACCTCAAGGTCAGCAGCGAGGTTTGGGCGGCGACCTCGCGGGACAACTGGACTCCCAATCAGCAGATGGAGTACGGTCCCGCGGCATTTTATATGGACCTCGGCGCGAACTACGTGATAACGGCGATAGCCTTCCTCGACACGAACGGTACACCCACGTGGACGGTCTCGGACGGCGAGCCGTTCGACTGGCACGACATCGCCGAGGTGAATATGGATACCTACAACAGCTGGCGCGCCGTCAGGTTCGACAAGCCCGAGGCTACGCGGTATCTGCATTTCAGCTCCGACTACTGCGACAGCGGAGTCAGCGAGCTGGCGATATACGGCTACAAGGCCTCGGAGCTCAGTGCCGAGCAGCGGGCGAAGACGGCTCCCGTCGCGAAGAACGGCGGAGCTGCCGACAACGGTCCCGCCGCGGGCAAACGCGTCGGCTTCAATGCCTTCATCGACGACCCGATGACGGCGATGATGTCCGCGGGAGTTATCCGCGAGTACCACAATTTCAGCTGGCTCATCGACGCGGACTGCCAGGTCAGGTTCACGCAGGGCACGTGGGGCGATATGGACAGCTACTATTCCGCGCTCCACGACCGCGGTATCAGCGTTATTCCGTGCTTTCAGGGCGGCAGCACGGCTGTCTCGGGCGGCGAAAAGGCGAACGAGATACCCGTCCCCGCGGGTGCCGATACCCTCGACCCGAAGAGCTACGCCGTCCACGCGCAGGCGATGTATCAGGTGGCGGCGCGCTACGGCAGCAACAAGGACGTCGACCTCGAAACCATCAGCATCACCGACGCGCAGGAGGTGAAGACGGGTCTCGGGCTGCTGACTGCGCTCGAGAACTCCAACGAGCCGAACAAGAGCTGGGCGGGCAAGGCGAACTACTTCACGCCCTATGAGCTCGCGGCGATGTGCTCGGCGGACTACGACGGTCACGAGGGGACTATCCCCAATGCGGGAGTCCACGCCGCCGACCCCGATTTCAAGCTCGCTATGGGCGGACTCGTCGGCTATTCCACGATGATTCAGTACCTCGACGAGATGAAGCTGTGGTTCGACTATAACCGATCCGACGGCAGGTTCGCGGTCGATATCATAAACGTGCACATCGGTCCCGACGGCGATGACATCGAAAACGGCAGCTACGCGAAAACCCTCGCGGAGCTAAGCGGCTGGATTGCTGAAAATGCCCCCGGGACGGAGCTGTGGGTGTCGGAGTTCGAGGTGCCGATGAGCGACTGCACGGTCGAGGGCGTCGACAACCACGACAACGAGGACTACCAGCTCAGGTACGCTCAGCGCGTGGCGAGAGTGTACCTGCGTGCGCTCGCAGAGCCGACTCTCAGCTATATCACGAAGTTTCAGCTCCGCGACGAGGGCGAGGGCGTGTACTACGACTCGGGACTCGTCACGCAGAAGGGCAAGTGGGACAAGAAGCTCGCGTGGTATTATCTCGCGTGCATGACGGACAGGCTCGAAAGCGCCGATCTCGTCTCCATGCAGGACGACGGCGGACGCTTCACATACACCTTCGCTGACGGCGGGGATATCATCAAGTGCGTCTACACCGCGGGAGATGCCGCAAAAGCCGACATCTCTGCGGAGGGCAGGCGCTTCGCCTACCTCACCGTGCCCGAGGAGGGACTCGCCGAGGGCAGGACGGAAGCTCTCGCAGTCAAGGACGGCAAGGTCACGGTCGGGCTCAGCGGTACGCCTGTTTACCTCACCTTCACCGACAACCCGCAGGTGCTCGTGAACGGCAGCAGCTCGCTGCTCCGACCGAAGGAGATAAGCCTCACGGCGGACAAGTCGGGCGAGGTCTGCGACTTCAGTGCCGCTCCGAAGGACGGCACGCTCGCGGCGTTCTACCGTATGTTCGACGAGCCCGATACCATGCCCGACCCCGTTTACGGCAATACGAGCGGGCTGAAGGCTCCCGAGACGAGCGTCAGCAAGTCGGGCGCGACCGCCTACGCCTTCTTTGACAAGCCGTGCATCTTCAACGGCTTCGCGGTGTACGATACCTACGGAACAGGCGGTATTTCGGTATATGACGCGCACACCGACAAGCTCCTGTGGAGCAGCGACCTCGGCAGCTATATGAGCCGCTCGGTGACGCTCACGGACGACTCCGCAATGACGGACTGCCTGAAAATAGTCAAGGACGGCGGCGATATGAACGAGCTCGCGTTTTACGGCTACGTTTCGCCGTTCCGCGACTGGGACGCCGATCGCGACGGAGTTGTCGACTCCTTCGATATGGTGCTGATACGTCAGAGCGTCATCGCGGGCGGAGGCTATACCGTGTCCGACCTCGTGGGGGTGTCGCGCTTCCTGCTCGGAATGGCGGCGCGCTGAATCGCATACAGACACAAAAGGGAGTACCCTGCGGTACTCCTTTTTTGCGGTCAGTCCACGGAAAAGATGTCGTCGTAGCTGACTCTGAGCAGCTTTTTCAGCAGTATCACCTCGTCGGGGTAGAGGTGGCGCTGACCGACCTCTATCTTCGCAACGGCGCTGCGTGTGATGTCGCAGCCATTGACTTGCAGCCGCGCCGACAGCTGCTCCTGCGTGATACCCGCCTTTTCTCTCAGCAGCCTTATGTTGTTCCCGACTCTGCGTTCTATATCCTTGTTCATACTGCACAAAAACTCCCGTTTATTTTCTGCACCTGAATAGGTGCAAACATCTTGATTTTATTATAGGCGTATGTTATAATAAAGTTGCACCTATATAGGTGCAAATCGTCAAAATCGTACAACAGGAGGTATCAGTATGGGATTAATGATACGACGCAATATATACTTGATAATTATTATCAAGCGTTGTATAATATGAATTAGAAAGGAGTCGTGTATTAAGGAGGTGGTAAACAAATACAAAAACAACACATAATACAAACAAACGACGAGAGTACATTCAGGAGATGATGATCATGAAAAAATCTAAGATATTCGCAATGCTGACGGCGGCGGTCATGACGGCGGGGGCAGTTTCGGTTCTGTCGGCGAACGCTGCGGGAGAAAAGGCGTACGAAAAGCACATGGAAGCAAACGGCTACACAAGGTATGAGGACTCGGACTGGTGGCACAATGAGTTCGATGACCTTTACGCCACAGAAGCTGTTTACTACAAGGAGCTCGACAACAACTCCGTGGAGATAAAGAGTATCGGTCACACTCTTTCGGAGATTTATCTGGAGTTTCCTATTGAGTACAGAGGATACTCTGTTGCGGAGAAAATTATGAGCTGCAACCCGAATTTCGAGATAACGGACACCCGTTTGTACAGCGACGGCTTGCATCATTTCGTAATCAGACAGCGCGATGAAAACAAAAACTATGAAATGATAAGCTCAAAGTCTGCTAAAGCTGTTTACGAGCAGCTCAAGGATATTCTTGTGACATACACGTATACTCCTTCGGAATATACCTCTCATTATCGCTATATAAGAAACCTTACAGCATATAGCAGTTGGGAGAAGATAGCTCCGGAATATCTCGAAAGCATAAAGAATTATGTTGAAGAAAACAATATCGATGCCGACATTGTTTATTACAAAGAGGGTGATACCGATATTTATGGAACTGCTATCGACGAAGATACAATGTGGGTGATCCCTAAAGACGATATCTCAGTCGAGGAACAGCTTGTTCTTGCCAAGGATATATATGAGGCAACAGGTGCGTATCCATATCACAGTGCAAATCATTCTGACTTAAGAGACGAGAATCATCAGCCCGTGAATATCGACGTGCTCGCTTCACTCGAAGGCGACGCAAACTGCGATACGAATGTCACCGTTGCCGATTCCGTGGCTATTCTCCAGCACATTGGCAATGCCGACAAATACCCGATGACTCCGCAGGGCATCTTCAACGCCGATATCGACGGCGACGGACTCACCGCAAGCGACGCACTCGCGATACAGAATAAAGTCCTCTGATACAGCATTAGTTTCTTCATATTGTAATAACAGCGGCACCCTTTTGAGTGCCGCTGTTTTGTCTGCGAAGCTTTTACAGTATAAAGCAGATGAGCCCCGAGCAGCCGTCGTTTATCACGCGCTCGAGCGTCTCCTGAAGCTTCATGCGCGCGTCTACGGGCATCTTGTAGAGCTTGTTGTGCAGTCCCTCGTTCACGAGCTCGTGCAGGGACTTGCCGAAGATGTTGCTCTCCCATATCTTCTTCGGGTCGTCGTCGAAGCCGTCGAGCAGGTACATCACGAGCTCCTCCGACTGGCGCTCCGTGCCGACGATGGGCGAGACGGTGGTGTTGATATTTGCCTTCATCAGGTGTATCGACGGCGCGGACGCCTTCAGCTTCACGCCGTATTTGCCGCCCTGCTTGATTATCTTCGGCTCCTCGAGCGAGAGCTCCTCAAGCTCGGGCATGACTATGCCGTAGCCCGTCGCCTCGACCTCCTCGAGCGCGGGAGCTATCCGCTCGTACTTGCGGCGTATCTCGTTGAGCTCCATGAGGAGCGGCATGAGGTCGCTCTCGCTCTCGAGCTCGATGCCCGTAGCCTCGCCGAGTATCTTATAGAAGAGGCTGCTGTCGAGCTCTGCGGTGATGGTGACCGAGCCCTTGCCGAGGTCTATCGCGGTCGCGGCAGCACTGACTATGTGCGGGCACTCCGCCATAGCCGCCGCTGCTTCCGCAGCCTCGCGCACGAGGTGAACGTCCTTGGCGGCTTCGCGTATGCAGTCGAGTATCTCGCTTTTCAGCCAGTGTCCCTTTTCGAGCGAGTTTATCCACCGCGCCGTGCGGATATTTATCTCCCTGACGGGGAAGGAGTAGAGTATCTCGCGTATCATCTCGCGGATATCGTTCTCGTCGAGGGTGAGGGCGTTCACGGGTATGACCTTGGCGTCGTAGCGGTCGGAGAGCTCCGCCGCGAGCGCCTTCGCCTCGGGCGAGGTCGGGGAGGTGGTATTGAGCACCACGATGAACGGCTTGCCGATAGCTTTCAGTTCGCGGATAACGCGCTCCTCGCACTCCTCGTACTCGCTGCGTGGAATGTCCGAGATAGAGCCGTCGGTGGTCACGACGAGCCCTATCGTGGAGTGGTCGGTGATGACCTTCTGCGTGCCTATCTCAGCCGCCATATTGAACGGTATCTCCTCGTCGAACCACGAGGTCATGACCATACGCGGCTGCTCGTTCTCTATGTAGCCGACCGCGCTCGGGACGATATAGCCCACGCAGTCGATGAGGCGGACGTTGAAGGTCGCGCCCTCCCCGAGGCTGACCTCGACCGCTTCCTCGGGTATGAACTTGGGCTCGGTCGTCATAATGGTCTTGCCCGCCGCGGACTGCGGGAGCTCGTCGAGGGCGCGCTCGCGTACGAACTCGCTCTTGATGTTCGGTATCACCAGCGACTCCATAAAGCGCTTGATAAAGGTGGATTTGCCCGTCCTCACGGGACCGACCACGCCGATGTAAATATCGCCGCCTGTACGCTCGGCGATACTTGAATAGATGTCTTTAGCCATATTCTGCTCCTTTGTAGATTATTCTTTTATGGGGATAAGCAGCATTCTGCCGTTTTCGAGCTTTTCGCTTGCGAGGTCGTTCTCCTCCATTATCGCGGAGGCGTCGGTGCTGTAGCGCTTGGCGATGTCCCATACGTCCTCGTTCTCGACGCCGAAGTAGAGCTTTATCGCGTAGTCGCCGTCGCGCTGCTTCTTCACGGAGTCGTCGACTGTTATCGCGGTCACGGCGCGTATGGTCGCGGAGCTGCCCGCGCTTATTTTCAGCGGTATATCAGCCTTGGCGGTGAGGACTCCCTCGGGGGAGATGTTATACGAGACGCTTGCTCCCGCGAGCTCCGCGGAGACCTCAGCGCCCGTGAGGTCGTCGCCTATCTCTATCAGCTCCTCGAAGGCTTCGTCGCGGTCGGGCATTATCATCATGCCCGCGCTGTCCTTCGCCGCCATTGAGTAGGTGAGCATACCCGTTATCATCACCGACCTGCCGTCCTCGGCGACGCGGGTGTTGATGTTCTTGGGCGTGCACCACAGGGCGTATATCTCCGCGGGGACGGAGTCGCCCTCCGCGAGCTTTGCCGAGTGGCGGAAGCTCTCGGAGTAGACCGCGGGCATCTGCTGAGCCTGTATCTCGGAGTATTCGACCTCGCAGGGGTAGACGGTCGAGTAGGCGTCGACGGCTGTCATTATGTCCGAGGTCCTGACGGCGCGGCAGGTGATACGCAGCTCGGGCTCGCATTTGAGTATGCGGTTCTCGCCGTCCTTGTCGGCGGCGGGAGCTATCTCGCAGGAGATGACCTCCGCGCTGACGATGCACTCGTAGGTGTCGTCGAGCCCCTCCATATCGAGTATCTGACTGTAGGGGAGCGTGAAGCTCATCGGCTCGAGGGAGGAGCTCCCGCCGTTATTGCAGGAGTAGAGGATATCCGCCTTTATCTCGCCCTTTGCGAGGAGCTTGCCCGAGACGACCTTCTTCTCGCACTCGCCCGCGGAGCAGGTGCGGTATACGATGTCAATGACGGCGGGCTGAGCGGCGTTGAGCGTGACCTCCTCCGAGAGCTGTACCGTCTTTTCCGCGGCGAGCTTATTAGCCGCAAAGCGCACGGGAGCCTTCTTCAGCTGGATATTCATACCGAATGCGTCGCTGACCACCTCCTGCGAGCGCTCGCCCTTGACGCCTATGCGCACCGATACCGCGCCTCTCACGTCGAGGCGGCGCTTGTTTACGGCGCGGAAGTTGATGTGGTCGGACTTGGCGGCGAGCGTCACCTCGGGCGAGTCGGTGCTCCTGCCGAGCTCCACCGTCTTGGAGTAGTCCTGCTTCTGCGTCACGCACCTGAGCTCCGAGCCGTCCTCGCCGCAGTAGAGCAGGCGTATCTCGCACCTGAGCTCGTACGTGAGGCGGTCGCCGCTCACCGACCAGTCGGAGATGACGGGTACCACGTCGCACCGCACGAGCCTTACGATGTCGGGGTAGTAGTCGGGGAGTATGTAGTCGAGCTCGACTCCCTGCTCCTGCACGCCGCTGTAGATGACCTCCTCGGCGGGCACAGCTTCTCTGTTCAGTCTGAATTCCATATATTGACCTCCTTGAAAAAATGCTTTACAGCATTATATTCACGCGGGAGTACAAGTATTCCCGCCTGTGGCATTTAGCGGAATATTGCACAAAATTCGCGGGAGCTTCACCAGATTTTTTACGTTATCGCCGTTTAATATTTAGAAAGTGTAAACTTTCGCACACGGCTGTTTACTTTTGCCTCCGAAAGGATTAAAGTATATAGTGTACTTTTATATATGGAGGATAACAGCAATGAGAAAACAGCTTATAGGCAAAGCAGTTTCCGCATTCATGACGGGCGTTATCGCGGTGGGAAGCACTGCTCCCGCGTTCCTGTCGCCGTATACGGCTATGGCAGGTCAGCAGCTCGGACAGACTGATTTCGACGAGGGAGTGGGGCTCCCGTGGCACATCTGCGAATCGGCTCCCGCAGAGATGGACTTCGAGATAGACAACGGAGTCTACAGGATAACTATCGTCAACCCCGGCGGAGCCTCGCAGGGCGGTGAGGACAGGTGGGACTGCCAGTTCCGTCACCGCGGACTGAAAATAGTTTCTGGTCATCAGTATAAGGTCAGCTACGAGATAACCGCCTCCAACAGCGGCAAGTTCTACACCAAGATAGGCAACCTCGACGGCGACGTGGAGCTGTGGCACAATATGTCCACGGGCGACGGCGACTTCAACAACACGTGGGACCCCATACAGATAAACGCCAACGAGACCAAAAAAGTCGAGGTCACGTTCACGCCCTCGCAGTCCATGGACGTCGCGGAGTGGGCGTTCCACCTCGGCGGCGACGGACAGTATACCCCCGGCGGGTGCTTCCCCGCGGGGACGGTCATCACCTTTGACAATATGTCGCTCATCGACCTCTCGGGCGACGAGAACGACTACGTTCAGCCCGAGGAGGAGCAGCGCCATTTCATTCTCGCGAATCAGGTCGGTTACTTCAAGGGGCGCGCAAAGCGTGCGACCTTCGTCAGTGAGGACACCAAGAGCAGCTTCACCTTCGATGTCGTTGATGAGAACGGAAAGTCGGTGTACTCGGGCAAGGCTCAGAAATTCGGATATGACAAGGACTCCGACGACAATGTCTACATACTCGATTTCACCGAGCTCAACGACGAGGGAACGTATCATATCGAAACCTCGGACGGAGCAGTCAGCCGTGATATCACGATAGGCGGGAGCTCGGTTTATTCGAGTATGCTCTACGACTCGCTCAACTACTTCTATCAGAACCGAAGCGGTATCGACATCGAGGCTTCGCTCATAACCTCGGGCGATGCGAACGCCCTCGCGCGCAAGGCGGGTCACCCCAAGGATATGGCTGAGATCGAGCATACGTGGGGCTACAGCGGCTCGAGCGGCTCTATCGACGTCACGGGCGGCTGGTATGACGCGGGCGA
>JAUMVH010000031.1:0-1659 GCA_030530245.1 Ruminococcus sp. | reverse complement strand
CGACCACGGCAAATACGTCGTGAACGGCGGCTTCTCGCTGTGGCTGATGCAGAATCAGTACGAGGCGGCGGTGAAGTACGGCTTCGAGGACAAGTACGCCGACGGCACCATGAATATCCCCGAGAACACCAACGGCTACCCCGACCTCCTCGACGAGGCGCGCTGGGAGATGGACTGGATGTTCAGCATGATCGTCGACAGCGGCGAGTACAAGGACATGGTCTACCACAAGGCGCACGACGAGAAGTGGACGGCGCTGGGCATAGCTCCCGCGGACGACACGATGAAGCGTATCGTCAAGCCTCCGACGACGGCGGCGACGCTCAACTTCGTTGCGTGTGCGGCACAGGCGGCGCGCCTGTGGAAGGGCATTGACGACAGCTTCGCGGACAAGTGCCTCGAGGCGGCTGAGAGGTGCTACGAGGCGGCAAAGAAGCACCCCGATATGTTCGCGCCTCTCGATGAGTCCGTGGGCGGCGGAGCCTACGGCGATACCGACGTTTCCGACGAGTTATGCTGGGCGGCGACCGAGCTGTTCATCACCACGGGCAACGAGGACTACTACGACGATACCACAGAGTCGCGCTTCTTCCTCGACGTGCCGACCTCGCTCGGAGGCGGCGAGAGCGTCGATACCGTGGGAAGCTTCGACTGGGGCAACACCGCGGCTTGCGGTACCCTCAGTGCGGCGCTCAATACCGACGCCTTCGACAAGGGCGACGCCGAGATCATCACGGACGCGGTGACAGGTGCCGCCGACTACTTCATAGAGCTCGAGAAGTCACAGGGCTACGGTCTGCCGTACGGGCAGAGCAAGCTCGCGTACAATGACTCCGACGAGGGCTACATTTGGGGAAGCAACTCCTTCGTGACCGATAACGCGATAGTCATCGCCTACGCCTACCTGCTCACGGGCGACGGCGAGTACCTCGACGGCGCTATCGGCGGTATGGACTATATCCTCGGACGCAACGCCATGGACTACTCATACGTTACGGGCTACGGCTCGCATACGACGGAATATCCCCACCACCGCTACTGGTCGCAGCTCATCGACGAGAGCTTCCCGAAGGCTCCCTGCGGCGTTATGGCAGGCGGTCCGAACTCGGGTATGCAGGACCCGTGGGTGCAGGGAAGCGGCTGGAAGAAGGGGCAGATAGCTCCGCAGAAGTGCTACCTCGACCACATTGAGGCGTGGAGCGTGAACGAGTGCACCATCAACTGGAACGCGTCGCTCGCGTGGCTGGCGGGCTTCCTCGCGGAGGAGAACGGCGGTATCGTAGTCGGCGAGACGGGACGCTCGGCGGGTATCGTCAATGACGGCGGCGAAGACGAGTCCAATGCGAAGGCTACGACTGCCAAGACCGACAAGGCGGGCAGGACCGTCACGACCACGAAGGCGGCGAAGGCGGTAAAGGCTGACGACGACGAGTCGGGCAAGAGCTCGGCGGCGGTGTGGATAGCGGTCGCGATAATCGTGGCAGTTGTCGCGCTTGCGGGAGTTATCCTCGCTATCGCGCTGATGATATTCATTTACAAAATGGTCAAGCTCAAATCCGAGAAGGGGACGGGTACTCCCGATAAGCCCGAGGATAAGAAATAAAAATGTAGGGGCGAACCCGCGTGTTCGCCCGTCGCTCCGACATCTGTTTGCGGGCG
>JAUMVH010000245.1 GCA_030530245.1 Ruminococcus sp. | reverse complement strand
GACGAAGCCCGTCTTGCGGTAGAGCTTCACCGCGTAGTTCGCCTTCTGCACCGACAGCGACACCCGCCCGAAGCCCGCATTTTTCAGCTCCGAGAGCAGCGCCTGCATGAGCTCAGTGCCGACTCCCCTGCTGCGGTGCTCCTTATACAGCGATATCGCGAGCGAGGGCGTAACGTCGTCGATGTGTCCGTAGTCGTTCATTATGCGGCTCCACGCCGCGCCGACTATCCGCCCGCCGTGCTCCGCGCAGACCGCGATGTCCCCGCGTCGCGTGCCGAAGCCCTCGACGTAGACCTGCAATTCGGGCTGCTCTATTATCTCCCGCGGCGGAGGCTCCACGCCCTCGGGTATGAAGATCGCTTCGTAGAGGAAGTCGCCGAGCACGCCGTATTCGTCCGCTCTGAGCGGTCTGACTGTGTATCCGTCCATTTTCTGCTCCCTCCCGTATTCTAACAGTAACTTATATTATAACATATCTTGCGCGATTTCGCAATGCAAAACAAATTCACAAAATACTATGGACTTTTTTGTACGAATATGGTATAATTACATAAAAAGATTGTTTGGAGGCTTATACCATGAAAATGATGTTCATCGGCGCTACCCACGAGGTCACGGGCAGCTGCACATATATCGAAGCCTGCGGCAAGAGGTTCCTTGTCGACTTCGGAATGGAACAGGGCGAGGACGTCCTCAAAAACGTACAGGTGCCCGTCGCTCCCGCCGATATCGACTTCGTGCTCCTCACGCACGCTCATATCGACCACTCGGGACTGCTCCCCCTCCTCTATGCGGGAGGCTTCAGCGGTCCGATACACTCCACCACCGCTACCGCCAACCTGTGCAGCGTCATGCTCCGCGACAGTGCGCACATACAGGAGTTTGAAGCCGAATGGCGCAGCAGAAAAGCTCAGCGCCGCGGCGAGGAGGACTACGAGCCCCTCTACACCATGGACGACGCTATCGGCGCGATAGAGCTGTTCGTACCGCACGAATACGAGACCCCCGCCGAGGTGTCCGAGGGCATAACCGTCGCCTTCCGCGATGCGGGACACCTCCTCGGCTCGTCGAGCATTATCCTCACCATGACCGAGGACGGCGAGACGCGGACTGTCGTATTCTCTGGCGATATCGGCAATATCCACCAGCCGCTCATACGCAACCCGCAGTACATCGACTCCGCCGACTATGTGGTCATCGAGTCCACCTACGGCAACAGAGTCCACGACCGCCCCACCGACTACGTGACGGCGCTCACGCAGGTGCTCCAGACCACCTTCGACCGCGGCGGAAGTGTCATCATACCGTCGTTTGCGGTCGGCAGGACGCAGGAAATGCTCTACTTCATACGCCAGATAAAGCACGACGGGCTCGTGACCGGTCATGACGACTTCCCCGTTTACGTGGACAGCCCGCTCGCAAACGAGGCTACCGACATCTTCATCAACAACCGCGAGAGCTGCTACGACGAGGAGGCTCTCTCCTTCGTGCGCCGCGGCATAAATCCCATCACCTTCGAGGGACTTATCCGCACCGTCACGAGCGACGACTCCCGCGCGATAAACGAGGATTCGCGCCCAAAGGTCATCATCTCCGCGAGCGGTATGTGCGAGGCGGGTCGTATCAAGCACCACCTCAAGCACAACCTCTGGAAGCCCGAAAATACGATACTTTTCGTCGGCTATCAGGCTGCGAATACCCTCGGGCGCTCGCTCATCGACGGTGCGCGCAAGGTCAAGCTCTTCGGCGAGACAGTCAAGGTCGCCGCGGAGATAAAGCAGCTCCCCGGAGTCAGCGGTCACGCCGACGTGAACGGGCTCACCGACTGGGCACGCGCGGTCAAGGGCGTGAAGAAATTCTTCGTCAACCACGGCGAGATGACCTCCGCGGACAGCTTCGCCGAGCACCTGCGTGAGGAGCTCGGCGCGGACGTGTACGCTCCCTACAGCGGAGCCGAATTCGACGTGATATCGGGCGAAATAACCGTCGACGCCGAAGCGGTGCTGCTCCCGAGGAAGGAGCGTCAGGGCAACGTAAGCGTCGCCTACAGCGACCTTATGTCCGCGTCAGACAGGCTCTCGCGCCTCATCAAGCTCTCAGACGGGCGGGCGAATGCAGATATGCGCAAGCTCACCGAGGCTATCAACAAGCTCTGCGACGAATGGGAGATATAATGCTGTAAACGCAGCTATCACGCGTTTTCTGACAGGCGGTGATGTCCATGCCTAACAAGCGAAACAAGGAAGCCATACTGATAATCTCGGCGGGCATCATGCTCGCGGGCTCGGCAGTGTGGCGCTTCTCGGACGGATACCGCCGAGACGACAGGGAAATTATCATAACCACGGCAAAGGATATAGCTACAGCTGCCGAAACATCGGCATTTACGAGCAAGGCGGCGGATTCGCCGACGACGGTCTCAGTGCAGACAACGACCGCTTTTCTGCTGCTCGATATCAACTCTGCGACAGCCGAGGAGCTCACTCAGCTCAGCGGTATCGGCGACCACCTCGCCGCCGAGATAGTTGCCTACCGCGAGCAGCACGGCGGCTTCCTCAACATCGAGGAGTTGATGGAGGTGTCGGGTATCGGCAAGGCTACCTTTGCGGATATCCGCGAGCACGTTTTCGTGGTCAATCCTGTCTACACGACCAAGGTCACGACCGAGAAGCCGACCGAGCTCCGCACCGAACCCGCGGCTGAAGAGGAGACCGAGCCGACGCTCACTCTTGAGGACGTCGCTCCCATCGACCTCAACACGGCGGATATCGGCACGCTCGTGCTGCTCCCGCACGTCGATGAGGAGACTGCCGAGGAGATGATCGACCTCCGCGAGCGGCTCGGGCGCTACAGCAATGCATATGAGCTGCTGTACGTCGACTCGCTGACGCAGGCGGAGGTGGCGGATATTCTCGAATATGTAACTGTCGATGATTAGTGGCTCAAAAAGCCCGCCGCAAGGCGGGCTTATCGTGCTGTAACTACGCAAAAATCAAGCCCGCTGTTCAGCGGGCTTTTGTATATATAAAGGTATAATGCGCGAAAAAAATTCGTGCCACAGATCAAGTGTGAAACGAGCAATCGGTTGAAGTTTTAGTGAATAGTGAAAAAGTGAATAGTGAATAACGAATAGTACAGAAAAAAACGAATGACCACCTGCGCGGA
>JAUMVH010000030.1 GCA_030530245.1 Ruminococcus sp. | reverse complement strand
CCTGTTGCGGAGCTCGGTCGTGTAGAAGTTGACCTTGCACACGTCGTGGAGCAGAGCCACGATAGCTATGCTCTCCTCGGAGAAGTCCATGCCGTACATCTCCTTGACCCGCGGTCGTGAGAGGTAGTCCTTGAGGCAGTGGTAGACGTTGAGGCTGTGCTCAACGAGCCCGCCCTCATGCGAGCCGTGGAAGCGCGTGCTGCTCGGAGCGGTGAAGAAGTCGCTCTTCTGCAAAAACTCAAGGAGCTTATCCGCACCCTTGCGCTTGATATTCTCGTTGTAGATGGAGATAAATTCTTCCTTTGCTGTCAAGTGGGAGCGCTCCTTTCGAGGCGGCGTGCCTCCGATAAATAATAATATAAATCAACCATTAATAATTATACCACTCATCTAAGGAAAATGCAATAGTTTTTGGTAAAAATCTTCAAAAAAAACTTTTGCTTTACGGATTTATAGTGAAATAGCACTATCCGTATACAAAAAATCGGGCAGTATCACACTGCCCGATAATGCTATATTCTACTGTAAAGGCTTTGCGCCTATTTCGACCCATGCGGGCTTGAAGCCGCAATTGAGGGCGATGTTCTGCGAGTGGAGATTCGCGGCAGCCGTGCCGTAGAAGGGGATATCGCCGCGCTCGGCTATCCTGTTTTTCAGCAGGGTCACGAGGTACGTTCCCACGCCCCTTGAGCGGTACTGCGGCATCACGTCGATGCCTATCTGCTGCCAGTGCGGCGCGTCCTCGGAGCAGCCCGCCATGCCCATTATCACGTCGCCGTCGTACGCGCACACGACTATCCTGTCGGGGCGCTCGGGGAGAAATTGCGGGCATATCGCGTTCGGGAAGCGCTCGTCGCCGTAGAATTGACGTATCTCCTCGTCATAGAACCACTTCACGGGATAGGAAGCGTTCGGTTCGACCTGCCTGCTTGGAAGGAACATATGGTGAGTCTCCGTGAGCGTGAAGCCGTGCTTTTGCAGCTCCTGCTCTATGGGAAGCAGGTTCGGGAGCTCGAACAGCCAGTGCCCCTGCACCTTTTTGATGTAGTCGGCGAGAAAATCCTGCAGGCACTCATTCGCCGTGACTACGGTGTTCCCGCCGAGGGTGACAGCGCTGAAGAAGTACCTGTCGGGGATATACTGCCGCCGCCCCTCGTGCAGAGCCGACACTGTCAGCACATTCTCGCGCCGCAGGAAATCGTCGGGCGAGCAGTTGTATTCGAGGGAGAGCAGCTCCCTCAGCCTGTCGAAGTATTGCATACTCTCACGCTCCTTGTGTGACATCTGTCGGGAGCTCAGCGCGTGTGAACATCGCTGCCGCCTCGTCCCCGAGGAGCTCCGCGAACGCTGCTTCGTCCGCGATGAGCCGCAGCTTCTTGGCGCGTGTGAGCTGCTTTATCGCGTATTCGAGCTTTGAAGCCGTGCTCCTGTCACCGCAGCTCCACAGCGCCTCAACGGCTGCGGGAGGGTGCGAGTGCGTGAACTTCGCGCCGTTCGGAGCCTCGCCCGCGTGCTCGCGGAAACGCCGTACGGGGTCGGTAGTGATGCCCGTATACAGCGAATCGTCCTTGCAGCGGAGAATGTATACGAAGTACATTACTTCTGCTTTATGCGGAATGCGCTGTTGTGTATCCTGTTCGCGTCGAAGCCCTTGTTCTCGCGCTTTTCGCGCTTGGGACGGGGCTTTCTGTCTGAGCTCTGCTTCTTCTCCTCCTCGCCGCCGAGCCTCATCGTGAGGGAGATACGGTTGCGCTTGAGGTCAACGTCGAGCACGCGCACCTTCACCACCTCGCCGACCTTAACAGCCTCGAGCGGGTGCTTGATGAACTTGCTGCACATCTGCGAGATGTGGACGAGACCGTCCTCGTGCACGCCGATGTCGACGAAAGCGCCGAAGTCGATGATGTTGCGTACAGTTCCCACGAGCTCCATACCGGGCTTGAGATCCTTGATATCCATAACGTCGCCGCTTCTCAGGAGCGGAGGCGGGAGCTCGTCACGCAGGTCGCGGCCGGGCTTTTTGAGCTCGGAGATGATGTCGGTCAGCGTGGGGACGCCGATACCGAGCTTTTCGCTTATCTTGCCGATACCCTCGCTCTCGGCTTTTTCGGATATGCCCGCAGCACCGCCGTTTGACACGTCCGCGAGCGTGAATCCGCACTCACTGAGCAGCGACGAAGCAGCCGCGTAGCTCTCGGGGTGGACTGATGTATTGTCGAGCGGGTTCTTGCCGTCGCGGACTCTCAGGAAGCCCGCGCACTGCTCGAACGCCTTCTTGCCGAGCTTAGGCACTTTCAGGAGCTCCTTGCGGTCGGTGAATCTGCCGTTCTCCTCGCGGTAGGTGACGATATTCTTCGCAACGGAGGCGTTTATGCCCGCGATGTAGGAGAGGAGCGAATGTGAAGCGGTATTGAGGTCGACTCCGACGGAGTTAACGCAGTCCTCGACAACGCCCGAGAGCGCCTCGCTCATGCGTGCCTGCGGCATATCGTGCTGGTACTGACCGACGCCGATAGCCTTGGGGTCTATCTTTACGAGCTCCGCGAGGGGGTCCTGTAAGCGGCGGGCTATCGAGATAGCGCCTCTGATGGATACGTCGAACTCGGGGAATTCCTCAGCCGCTACCTTTGAAGCGGAGTACACCGACGCGCCCGCCTCGCTGACTACCATATAGCTCACGGACTGCGGTATCTCCTTGAGTATCTCGGCTGTGAAGGCTTCCGTTTCGCGCGAAGCCGTGCCGTTTCCTATCGAAATAACGTTGACGTTGTACTTCTCGATGAAGCGCTTGACTATCCTCTTCGCCTCGTCGACTCTCGCCTGCGAAGCCGACTCCCTGACGGGGTAGATGATAGCGTGGTCGAGCACCTTGCCCGTAGCGTCGATGACTGCGGTCTTGCAGCCGTGCGCGTAGCCGGGGTCGAGACCGAGGATAACGCTCTCCTTCATAGGCGGCTGCATGAGCATCTGGCGGAGGTTCGAGGCGAACACCTTTATCGACTCCTCGGCGGCAGTCGCGGTCATATCGGAGCGTATCTCGCGCTCGATAGACGGGAAGATGAGACGCTTGTAGCTGTCGGCGGCTGCCTCGCGGACAAGCTCGCCGCAGGCATTGTTAGCCTTGATGTACTTGCCGAAGATAACGTCGGTAGCGAGCGACTCGTCGAGGGTCACGCTGACCTTGAGCTTGCCCTCCTTCTCGCCTCTGTCGAGTGCGAGAACGCGGTGATTAGCCACCTTCGGTACAGGCTCGCTGTAGTCGTAGTAGTTCATGTATACGGTCTCCTCCTCGGGGTCTGCTGCCTTGGAGACCATCTCGCCCTTTTCGCCTGCGAGGGCACGGAGCTTCTTTCTGATGTCGGCGTCGTCGGAGATATCCTCCGCGATGATGTCCATAGCGCCCTGTATAGCCGCCTGAACGTCCGCGACCTCCTTCTCCTCGCTGATGAAGCCCTCGGCTTCCTTCTGCGGGTCGGTGGAATTATCCTGCGCGAGTATCAGCTCTGCGAGCGGCTCGAGACCCTTCTCGCGGGCGATGCTTGCGCGCGTTCTTCTCTTGGGCTTGAACGGGCGGTAGATGTCCTCGACCTCGACGAGAGTCATCGCCGCGCTTATGGCAGCCTCTATCTCGGGAGTCATCTTCTCCTGCTCGGTGATTGAGTTTGCTACCTCCTCCTTGCGCTTTTCGAGGTTGCGCAGGTACATGAGCCTGTCGTAGAGCTCACGCAGTATCTGGTCATCGAGCGAGCCCGTGAGCTCCTTGCGGTAACGTGCGATGAACGGGATAGTCTTGTCGTCGTCGATGAGAGCGACGGTGTTGTCGACCTGTTCCTGTCTGAGTGAGAATTCCTTTGCGAGTGTCTTGTTAATGTCCATTTACTTATCCTTCCTATTCTGTGTCCTTTGCTGCGGCTGCTTCTTCGGCGGCTTTAACGGATTCAAGTATCTTGAACACGTCAGCCTCCGATGTATGAACGGGCTCGGGAGCCTTGTCCTGCGTTTTTTCCTCCGCGATCGGAGTGAATGTCTCGGGCACGCCGAGGAGCTCGGCTGCCTGCTCGTCGGCAGGGGCGGGAGCCTCCGCGTCCGCGACGGAGCCGCCTATCCTGTCGAGCCACGAATACAGCGTCTTTGCGATGTCCTTGTACACGTTCATGGAGTTCTTTTCGTGCAGGAGCTCGTGGCGCATACCGTCGAAAAGCCTGAACGAAACGCTCTCGTAGCCGACCTTGTCGAGCAGCCCTACCGACTTCATGAACTTCCTCTCCGAGAGGATACACGGGTCGTCGCGCCCCGCAAGGCAGCGTATTGGGAGATTCGGGTTCGTGAGGCTATAGCCGTCCTTGTCATACGCCTTGCGCATGATGTGGAGTATGCTCTGATAGCCGCCCAGCGTGTAACGGAAGTTGCAGAGCGGGTCGGCAGTGAATTCCTCCACTGCTTCCTTCTGACTGCTCAGCCACGAGAACTTCGCAGAGCCGAAGCTCTTGTTGAAGGTCTCCTCGCGAACGTCGTATACGAGGTCGCTTATGTAACGGCTCTCGTGCTTCTGCGAGACCTCCGCGGAGATGTTGCGGATATAGCGCGTGAAGCGGCTGTAGCTGGGGCTGCTCAGCAGCACTATGCCGTTGAGGTCACCGTCGTGCTCCCTGAGCATACATCTCAGCGCGAGCGCGCCGATATCGTCGCCTATCATGAAGTAGGGGCAGTTCGGATAAGCCGAGCGCACCGACTTTCTGAGCTGTACGATGTCGCTGATGAAGCCCTCGCCGCCGTTCCTGTACATGAAGCCGAGGTCTTCGGGAGCGGCGATGCTCCGCCCGTGACCGCGGTTGTCGTGGATAACGGTGATGAAGCCCTCGGCAGCGAGGTAGTCCATAAATTCAAAATAGCGTTCCTTGTGCTCGTTCATACCGTGTACGAGCTGAACAATGCCATTGATATTTCCTTCGGGTCTTGCGATGAATGCGGAGACGGACAAGCCGTCAAATTCGGACGTGAATTCAAATTGTCTTGTTGCGGCATTCAGCATATGCATACCTCCTGTGATGGGGATAATAACACTCTAATCATACCACATTTTTACAGAAAAATCAATAGCTGCGCCATATAAATTTGTGAAAGTGTATATTTACAGCCTATTTCCCGCTGACGTAGCTGTTTATCCCGTTGAAGAGCGTCAGCGCCACTTTTTCCTGATATTCCTCGGTGTTCAGCAGTGCCGCCTCCTCGGGATTTGACAGGAAGCCGCACTCCGCCATGACGGTCGGGTTCTCGCTGTAGTAGCAGAGGAACAGCTCTTTGCCGCAGAGCTTTATCTCGCGCTTATTGTCGGGCTGGAGCAGCTCCGCGAAGCTCGATTGCAGGCTGCGGGCGAGCTGCTCGCTGCGGCTGTCGGAGTTCGAGTAGAACATCTGCGCGCCGCTGTATTTCGGGTCGGTGAACTGGTTCTGGTGAATGGATACGCAAATCGCGTTGTCGTACTTGTTGAAGAGCGCGAGGCGGTTGTCCATATCGGAGCTCTTCTGATTGGCAAGCCCCTCGACTCCGCTGTCGTGTATGGAGATGTCGGTATCGCGTGTCACGTCGACCTCATAGCCCGCGAGCGTGAGCATATCCCTCAGCCGCAGAAGTATGCTGAGATTTATGCCTTTTTCGGGCACTCCCTCCGCTGAGACGCAGCCTCCGTCGAAGCCGCCGTGTCCCGCATCGAGCACGATGACGGGCAGTTCCTCGTCCTGCATCAGCGCCGCGGGAGCCGCTCCGTCGCCGTTCCTGCTGCTGACGACGGATACAGCTCCGACCGCAGCCGCGCAGCAGCACAGTGTTATCCCCGAAGCTATGAGCTTTATCTTGTTCTTGTTGTTCATTGTCAGCCTCCTGTTTTTTGTACATTATATGCGGTCAGGCTCGGAAGTATTCTGACGCGGCAGTGGTTAAGAAACTGTGAACACTTCTCCGCAGCGGTTGCAATTTCTATGTGAGCGTGATATAATCGTAATATATCGGGATATCATACACATATCCCGCTAAAAGCTATGTTAGGAGATGGTAGAGATGAACAGACCGATGAGGAAACTCATCGCTTTCTCGGCTGCTGCGGCAATGCTGGCTAACGTCCCGCTCATGGGCGCCAATGCCAAGTACGTCGCGGAGCAGGTCGGCGGCAAGGACTTCGCTTCGATGATACAGTATCCCGACAGGAACATCTACATCGAAAGCGGTAACGCATTTTCCTTCGACGCAGACCAACAGCTCGTCGTTGTGGGGACCGACGGCACAACAAAGCTCCTGTCGCTCGCCGAGGGAATCGAGGGCGGTATCAGCTACGCAACAACGACTATGGGAATTTATGATTTCTGTATCCTTCCCGAAGCCGAATTCGGCTTCGACTTCCGCGACCCGTCGTACCGCCTGAGCATTGCCAATGACGTTACGGTAGTCAGATATGGCGGACGGACATTCCTGTGCACTGTCGGCGGAGAGAGGGTATCGGACGGCTATGATGAGATAGTGCTCCTTGATACCGAGCACTTCATGGTGCGCAGCGGAGAAGCGGTCGGAGCTATCGGCAGCGACGGAAAGGTGCTGATAGAGCCGTCGAAGGAGATAACCGACATTTTTATTTCCTCCGACGGGAAAAATCTCCTCATTGACGGAGACGGCAAGGACTACATGACCGATATCTCGGGCAAGACCGTGTCGCCTGTTTACGAAGAGATACAGGGCATTATCAACAATCCCGACACCTCGAGATATGCCGATCAATACGCATGGAGCTCGGGGCATTACGAGGTGAAGCAGCTTGCTCTGCCGCTTTATCGCGTCAAAAAGGACGGCAGGTATGCCTTGACGAACGGCGGTACATTTGAGCCGATAAGCAAATACTTCACAAGTATCGACTTCGGTCATATGGGCTTGACAGGCAGTGACGATACGGACGGGAATGTCACTTTTGACATGAACGGTTCCGTGATACAGACCGAGATCAAAGTGGAATATGACAGCGAGAAGTACGACCTTGCAAAGGTGGGCTATCTTGATGAAAACGGCGTTTTCACGAGTCTGGATATGTGGAGCGGAACGTTTAAAGGCGGCGTTGAGACATATCTTCTCCCGAAGACGGAGGACGGTACATATGACAAGCTCGCCGACATGGACGGCAGCGTCCTCTTGGAGGGCGAAAGCATCAGTACGACTGATTTTTCTGTCATCGTCAAAAATGACGGGAAGCTCGCTCTCTACGATGCCAAGCTCGAAAAGCTCGGCGAATATGAGAAAATCAGCAGGGATACAGACAACATAATATGCCTTTCGGGCGACAAGTGCACGGTTTACGACAAGTATCTCACGCTCATTACGGACAAGGCTCCCGCAGCTGCTGTCAATATCGTCAGCGCCGACAGATACTACAAGAGCGGAGAGGGCTACATCACCCTCGGATATTCGGGCAGGGACGAGGAAAACGTATACAGCTTCGACGCTGAGTTCAACCTTGTCGATACCAAGCCGATAAGCGAAGGACAGACCTACATCATAAACGAGAAGAGGATAATTTTCGTCTATGACAGCTCATACAGCTCCGTTACGACGGGAGACAATATCTACCTCTATAAGTCGGACGAGGATACCGCCAAGGTCGTTGACGACAAGGGAAATGTGCTTCGCGAGGTGCCGAAGAATATGTACCCCGCAGCCAGCGGCGGCTTCTTTACCGATGAGGACGGTGTCATTTGCTTCTACGACTCCGAGGGCAAGCTCCTGCGCAAGTTCAACGCAAGCTACGGCTCGAAGAGCATATCGGCAGGCATGGGCACAAAGACCCTGACGACGCTGACCGACATCATCATCAACGACAAGGGCGAAAACGGCGGCAGGACCACATATCTTTACGACCTCACCACCGACACCGTCAAGTACACTCAGACGGGCAAATACGATGATATCGAGGTCGCGGGCTTTGACCTCATCAGGACAATAATCTACCCCGACGATCAGTCCGACGATACCGAGAGCTCGCCGTGGACCTACAGCTCGGGCTGCAAATTCGGCATGATAAAAATGGACGGCACCGAGCTCGTAAAGCCTATGGAAGATGTATCGCTCTACACGGAAAAATACTGCTACGGAGCCTGTTCGAGCCCCGACTACCGCGATATGGCGATAGACCTGATATACAATGACGGCTTGCAGCCTCAGTACGACTCTTTTTACGGCACGGAGGAGCAGTTTGCAAATCCCGCGACCGATACCTCGGACGTTGACGGATATATTACCATCGGAGGTGACGCCCCTGAAAGAGTGTTCATCCCCATCAGGGACTTCGCACCCGAATACGCCGACAAATACGGCTACACCGCGGCAGTGAAGCTCCGCTACGGCACGTATGTCGTTATCAGGGACGGCAAATGGGGCATAGCCGACGAAAACGGCAAGCCTCTCAGCGAGATAAAGTACGATGAGATATGCGAATTCTCCGACGGTATCGGCTGGATGTCCGTCAAGGAGGAAATGACCCTTGCCGCCGACAGTGAAAAATATGTCCCGTCGTTGGGCAGATACGTTCAGAAAGGCGAGGTGTACACGGCTAAGGTCAATTGCTTCGGACTCATCTCCAAGGACGGCGCAGAGATAGTGGCGCCATATTACGACGAGCGCGAGAATATCCGCCACTACAACGTCGAGCACTTCCTCAGTACCTACTACACCTACCGCACGATAGACGCAGCTGACGGAAGATACATCTTCGGCATATACAGGGGCAAGGACTTCTTCAACGAATTCGCCGAGAAGTACGGCTATGATTCAGCCGAGGAATACGGCGATTTCTACCTCGTTTCCAAGGACGGGCTGAAGGGCATCGTCACTGCGGACAATGAGGTGGTAGTGCCTGTGGAATTTGCCGATATCATGTATGTGCCCGCTTCCGAGAGGATAGCGATGTACCGCCTGCCGAGCGATGTTCGGAGCGCACTTGCAGACCCGCATTACAGCTCGCCGATATCGGAGCTCGGTGACGGCTCGAAGCTCGTCAATGTCCGCACTGTAGGCGGCACGATAAGGGCGTATCAGATACGCGAGGTCGAGGAGACCACGACTGCGACCACGACCGCACCGACAACCACCACGACTACAGCCACCACCTCGCAGACAACGGCGGCTTCGTCCGCGACCGAGCAGGGGACTGCGACCACCGGTACTACTCCCGCTCAGCCCGCGAATGACTTCGGCGACATCAACGACGACAGCAGGGTCGACGCAAAGGACGCCTCGCTCGTGCTCGTAGCATATGCCAAGGTGTCGACGGGAGCGGAGGACGGACTCACCGACGCACAGCGTGCGGCTGCCGATGTCAACAGCGACGGCAAGACAGACGCCAAGGACGCTTCGTTCATACTTGCGTACTATGCAATGGTTTCGACGGCTTCGGGCGATGTCCCGACTCTGAGGGAGTACATGGCTGCCAAGGCGTCATAACTCCGAACAAAGGTATAAAGGAAAGTATCCACCCGCAAGGGCGGATACTTTTTTTGTCTGCCGATAAGACCGATTCGGCTGCTCCTGCTATTGCATTTGAGGGCTGAATATGGTAAAATTAGTATCAGGTATATGAAACGGAGTGATGATATGTCCGAGAAAAACAAGAAAAAAACCGCACCCTCGGAGGTGCCGAGATACCGAGTCATATTCGCGGGCGCGGTCATGTGCGCGGTGATGCTTTCGGTTTTTGCCGTAAGGCTGCACGTCGAGACACTGACTGGGCGCTCGCTCGAAATATTCGCGAACACGAACGGTCTGTACGCGGACTGGTTCCTTTACTGCAAGGAGATAGTCTGCTTTGTTATCGCTTGCGCTGTCTGCCTGTACGCAGTCGGAGAGCGCATATTCCCCGACACTCCCTACAGCGGCGGACGCGCTTTCAGCAGGGGAGCGATACTCCCCGCAGCCTGTGCAGGCGTGTACCTGCTGCTCGCCTGCATATCGGCACTGTTCTCGCATAACAAGGAGGTCGTGCTGCTCGGCGTATGCACCGAATACGAGGGGCTTGCCGCAGTATTCTCCTACTGTGTGATATTCCTTTTTGGCTTCATTTTCATAAACGGGAAAAAGCTTGCGGGCATTTTCCGCGGAGCTCTCACCGCCCTCACGGCGACCGCAGCCGTGCTCGCGATATTCGAGTACACCGTGACGCCGCTGATGGAGCTGCCTTTCATGAAGTACCTGATAGCGCCCGCGAAGTACCGCGCCGCTGCGGAGACTCTCGAGATAGGCAACGACTTCCGCGAAGCCGTGCTCACCTTCTACAACTCCAACTACACGGGCGAGTTCTTCGTGCTCGTCTTTCCCGTGTCTGTGTACGCGGTATTCGCGGCGAAAAAGCCCGTATCGCGCATACTTGCTGGAGTCCTTGCCGCGGCTGTGTTTGCTGCGACCGTAATGACGAACGCCACGGCGGCTTTCTACGTCGTCTGCGCGGAGCTCGTGTGCCTGCTCATCTATTTCATTGCGAAGAGGATAGTCCCGATAAGGCAGCTGCTGACAGTTGTGGCAGCGTTCGCGATATTCACGGTCTGTCTCGACCTTTTCACGGGCAGGGACTTCACCTCCAACATCATCAAGAGCATCACCAACGCGGGAACGTACTCCTCCGACAGCTCGGTGTACACGCTCGAGAGTGCGGAGATACGCGGGCGGGAGCTCTACATCTCCGCGGAGAGCTCGGGCTACACCATCAAGCCGCCGTATGAGTCGGGCGAGACGCTCACAGCCGTTTCTGATTCGGGCGAGAGCTTCTCCGCTGAAAGCTCCGACCGCACGCACCTGCTCATTCACGACGACGCACTTGATGCGAACATCAACATCGTGCTCGTCGACGGCATAATGTACGTCGACCTCGGCTATGACAGCTCGGTCGACATCGCCGTCACCACCGACGGCTTGAAGCTCATCGCGCAGAATCGCGCGCTGCTCGGGGAGATACCGACGGCTCCCATGGCGGGCAGCTCCCTCACGCGCTACTACGGCTTTGCTACGGGACGCGGCTACATATGGGTTAATTCGCTGCCGATACTGAAGGAGTGCCTCATCATCGGCAAGGGCTCGGGCAGCTTCCCGTTCGTCTTCACGCAGAACGACGTAGTCGGGCTTAGCAATACCGACGGCACATACCACCTCGTTGTCGACAAGCCCCACAGCCGCTACATTCAGATAGCCGTTACCTGCGGCATACCCGCGCTCGCGGCGCTGCTCGTGCTTTTCGGAGCCTTCCTACTCGGCGGAGCGCGCGCTGCCCTGAAATGGGACAGGGAGGCTCTCCGCGCCGACGTGAACAGGCTGTTTTTCGTCTGCCTTTGCGCAGGCATAGTCGGCTTCCTCGTCGAGGGTCTCGTCAACGACGGCACTGTCACGGTCGAGCCTCTGTTCTGGCTCTGCTTCGGAGCGGCTTACGGTATGCTCACCGACATCAGGAAGGAGTCAGCAAATGCGTAAATATACCGCGGTAATACTGGCAGCGGCACTGCTCCTGCCGACGGCTGCCTGCTCGGACGGCGGCAGCTCCGCCCACACGTATGCCTCTCCCACAGTCACGGCGGCGGACGGCAGCACGTATGAGCTGCCCGTGAGCAGCCTCTATGCCGTCGACTACGACGAGCTCGACGCGGAAAAGGCGGCGAATGTCTGCAAGGCGGCGGGCGTGGAGTACACTCCCGAGAATGCGGACAGCATATGCTTCGGCGAGAACGTGTTCGGCGTGGGGCTCGCGGCGGTCGTGTATTTCGGCAAGTACGCCCCGCGCCTCAGCGACGAGGAGTGGCAGGAGCTCGCTGATATAGCGGCTTCCCCCGAGAGCTATGCTCCCGCGCTGACGGGCGGAAAGGCAGCGGACACGGTGAGCCCGCAGGCGATCTACGCCTCGCGCATACCCGATAATGCCTACTTCGACGCCATGGTCGAGGAGATAGTCCGCGATATGACGGCTCAGAACGGCTGCACGCGCGGGGAGGCGTTTGCGCTGCTCTACTCCGAGGGCGTGACGATAGAGACGCCCTTCTCGCCTTCAATGCAGGCGGCTGTGGACACGGTCTACTCCGACCCGCGGAGCTTTGCCGAGCAGCTCGATATCTTCCCGCAGTCGGCGTGCGCGGTGACGGATATGGACGGCAGCGTCATCGCCCTCGCGGCAGGCAACCGCGGCAACACGGCGTACAACCGCGCCTACCGCACACTGCACCCGATAGGCTCGTCGATAAAGCCGCTGTCGGTGTATACTCCCGCCCTCACACGGGGACTTATCAGCTTCTCGTCCACGGTCACCGACGAGCCGCTCATGAATGAGGGGACTCCCAACGCGTGGCCGCGCAACTACAACCGCATATACGACGGCGATATCACCGTGACCTATGCTCTGCGGCAGTCGAAAAATACCGTAGCCGTGCGCCTTGCGACCATGCTCGGCGGCGACACGTGCCTGAGCTTCCTGCGCGACGGGCTCGGCTTCACTACCCTTACCGACAGGGACGCCGATATCTCGGCGGTGTCGCTCGGCTACCTCGAGAGGGGAGTGTCCATGACCGAGCTTGCGGCAGCGTACAGCATATTCGGGCGCGCGGGAGCCTATTCCGCGCCGCGCTTCTACACGCGCGTGACCGACAAGAGCGGGAAAGTGCTCGCGGAGTGCGCTCCCGAGCAGCGGCAGGCGATATCCTCCGCCGACGCATGGATAATGAACCGCCTGCTTTACTACAACATCTGCAAGGACGACGGTATCGCGCAGGCAGCCCGCCTCAGCGACGGCAGCGAGGTCATCGGCAAGACGGGCACCGTCGACAACGACAGCGGCAGTGATACCGACAGGCTGTTCGTGGGGCTGACTCCCGAATACTGTGCGGCGGTGTGGATAGGCTACGACAGCGGCGATTCTGCCATCGACCACACCGAGTACAAGCTCCCCGCGAGCATATGGAAGGCGATAATGGAGCTCGCCGACAGGGACGAGCTCGCATTTGCTCCCGACGAGAGCGTCGTCACCGCCGAATACTGCACCGAGAGCGGCGGGCTCGCGGGCGGGAACTGCCCGACCACTGAGACAGGCTACTACCGCGCGGGAGAGCTCCCGCAGGTATGCGATATACATTAAGGCTGACAGCACGGATTTTGGCTCCGTGCTGTTGCTTTTTTGGGGCGGCTGTGATATAATTGGTATATGCTGGGATATTTTAAATATATTGCAGCAAATACTCGTAAGGAGATGGTCGTTATGAACAGACCGATGAGGAAGCTCCTCGCTTTCTCAGCTTCTGCGGCAATGCTGGCAAACGTCCCGCTCATGGGCGCGAACGCCAAGTATGTTGCGGAGCAGGTCGGCGGCAAGGACTTCGATACGATGATACAGTATCCCGACAGGAACCTGTACATCGAGAACGGTTCGGCAGGCAGCTTCGCCGCAGACCAGCAGCTCGTCGTCGTGTGTACCGACGGCACGACAAAGCTTATTTCACTCTCGGAGGGCATAGACGGCGGTATCAGCTATGCCTCGACAACAATGGGTATCTACGATTTTCTCATGCCCTCGCCCGCGGAGTACGGCTTCGATTTCTATGACCCAGCGTACCGTATCAGCACCAAGTCGGGTGCGGTAGTTGTGGACGTCGAGGGGAACAAGTGCGCGCTGATGGACAAGGACGGGAAATTCATATCTGACAGATATGACCGCATTTCCCGGATCAGCGAGGACTATTACGAGGTCGTGAGCGGCGGCAATGCAGGCGTTATCGACAGCGCGGGCAAGGTCATCATACCTCCTGCGGAGGGCGTGCTCTGCGTATACCTCACCTATGACGGCAAGAACTTCTTCGTTGACGGCGACGGCAGGGATTACCTTACCGACCTCAGCGGCAAGACAGCCTCGGCTGTCTATGATAACGCGGGCGGCGTAAAAAGCCTCGGCGGCTGGAGCGACGGAACATGGACGTTTGATTCACGCGCTTCCGAAACAACTTCCTTTAAGCTTGCTGCTTCGGGCTACTGCTTCGAGAAGGACGGAAAGTACGCGCTTGGCGTAGGCGACTTTGAGCCCAAGACCGATTATTATGACAGATTTAATCCTACCTACAGTAATGATTCTTCGTCTTCCTTCGACGAATCATATATTGTTTATGAAGCTCAGGAAGCGGAAGGCAGCGGAGACTGGGCATTTTATTCCGAGGTGGCATCGTTTGACTATAAAGGCGACCTTATAGTGAAATCGGCAGCCTCCGAGCCCGAGTTCAGCCCGCTCACGCTCTATTTCGAGGACGAAGGCGGCAAGGAGTACTCCGACTGGTCGGGCAACAAGTATTTGTTTGAGGAGTATTCGTACCCTATCAAGACCACAAAGAACGACGACGGCACGAATACCTATCTCGTTGCGGATACCGACAAGAAAACGCTGTTTGAAGAGACCGCCAAGTCATATTACAGTCTTCAGGGAAATGTGATAGGTAACCTGAATCACGGTATTCGCTTTGACAGCGGCGAAAAGCAGACGATTTACAACGCAAAGCTTGAGAAGCTCGGAGAATTCGACGCATTCAAGAGCATTGCCTACAACAGGTTCTACGTCGGCAAGAGCGGCGACAAATACAGCATATACAGCAGGACGCTCCGGCTTGTCAACGGAAATGCTCCTGCCGAGGTCTTCGATATAAGCTACTCCAAGGATATCGGCGACGGGAAGACCTGCTATATCGCCGAAAAGGAAGGCTCTGTCAGCGTGTTCGACGAGAGCTTCGCGCTCGTGAATACGAAGACGCTCGAAGAGGGTCAGGAATTTGTCATCAACGGCGACTACGTTATTTATGCGTACGACCCTTCCACTACCTCGGTCAAGCTCGCAGGCACGAATTTCTACGTTCTGAACAGAGCTGACAATACCGCCAAGCTCGTTGACTCTGACGGCAAGACCGTCAGGGAGCTCCCCGCGGGTATGAACGTCACCGACAGCGGCTATATGTTCGAGGAGAAGGACGGCGTGATAACCTTCTATGACAAGGACGGCAAACTTATCCGCAAGTTCAATGCAAGCTACGGCTCCAAGACCGTATCCGAGGAATGGGACGGCACAAAGAGCCTCCGCAGCCTTACGGACATCATCATCAACGACAAGGACTCCGCAACAGGCAAGACCACGTCCTACGTCTACGACCTTACGACTGATACCGTAAAGTATGAGCAGACGGGCAAGTACGACATGGTCGACAGTGTATACGGGGATTGCGTCCACGTCCTCGACTATCCCGACAGCGGGACGGACGGCGAGCTGTGGACGGACGATTCGGGCTACGGCGAGGGCGTTGTCCTCATGGACGGCACCGAGATAGCTGCTCCCGCGCTCGGACAGAGGACGGGCTTCTCGGACTACTGCAACGGCACGTATTCGCGCCCCGATTATCGCGATTTCGCTATTGATACCATCTATAACGACGGCGAACTACCAAGCTATTACAATAACGAAGCATTCTACAATCCCAAGGGCACTGCCGAGAACGTCGGGACATATATCGTGATAAACGGCGTTTATATCCCCATCGGTGACTTCGCTCCCGATTATTCCAAGGCAAACGGCTACGGCGCGGCTGTGAAGCTGCAATACGGCACATATGTCGTTCTCAAGGACGGCAAATGGGGTATCGCAGGCGCAGACGGCAAGCCTCTCAGCGAGATAAAGTACGACCGTATCTGCGAATTCGCGGACGGCATCGCGTGGATGACAGTCTACGAGGAGCAGACGCTCGTCTCTGACGGACGTGTGTGGAACAGCTCACTCGGTAAGTATATCGAAGAGGGCGAGGAGTACACGGTAAAAGTAGCCAAAAACGGTATCATCACCAAGGACGGCAAGGTGCTCGTCGAGCCCTACTACGACCTGCGCCGCGACTCCAACCACTATAACATCGAGCACTTCGGCAATACATACTACACATGGCGCACTGTCGACGCCGACGCTAAGCGCTACGAGTTCGGCATCTTCAAGGGCGAGAACTACTTCAACGAGTTCACCGCGAAGTACGGCTACGATACAGCGGAGGCATTCGGCGACCTCTACCTCGTGAGCAAGGACGGTCTCAAGGGCGTGGTAACGGCTGACAATGAGGTCGTGATCCCCGTAGAATTTGCGGAGATACTGTACGTTCCTGCCAACGAGAAGATAGCGGTGCAGTACGTCACTGAGGCCGACAGGACGGTCCTTTCCGACCCGCATTACAGCTCGCCTATATCGGAGCTCGGCGACGGCTCGAAGCTCGTCAACGTCAAGACCTCCGAGGGCAGGATAAGAGCGTATCAGATACGCGACGTTGAGGAGACCACGACCACAACGACAGCGACTACCACGACATCGACCACGACTACCACAACGACTGCCGCGACATCGACGACTACATCGACCGCCGCGACATCTGCAACTACATCTGCTACCACAACCACCACGTCTCAGCCCACTACTACGATCACAACCACGACAGAAGCAGCCACGACCGCGACTACAGCTTCGACTACCGCCTCCGAGCCCGCGACTACGGCAGACCCGCGCTTTGTCGGCACATGGAGAGCCTACAGGGGCGCCGACAGGGAAGGCAGCGAGGTCGGTGAGACTATCAAGGAAGGCGATAAAGAGCTATACGTAAGGATAAGTCTGAACAGCGACTTCACTGGCACTATCGAGGTCATAGCAATTGATGCGGACGGAAACGAGGAGACAACGGAGTCGGGAGAGCTCAGGTGGACGAGCAGCGATGACAGCGTACAGCTCATGCGCACGGACGAGGATAAGGTATACTACGATATGCCGCTCGAGAACGGCGAGCTGTATATGTCGGACTTCGAGAGGTCGGGCTACTCATTCTACTTCAGGAAGAATGACTCGGCAGCGGCTCTCGGCGACGTTGACGGCGACGGCAGCGTGAGTGCCAAGGACGCTTCCGCGATACTTGTCGAGTATTCAAAGCTCTCGACGGGCGATGACCCGACCTTCACCGAGGCACAGAAGGCTGCGGCGGACGTCAACGGCGACGGCAAGACCGACGCGAAGGACGCCTCCGTGATACTTGCCTACTACGCGTACCTCTCGACGGGAGGTACCGATGATATGCAGACGTATCTGAAAAAGTAATATTTGATAGGCTTCCGTAAAAAACGAAAGGCTGCGCAACACATGGTTACGCAGCCTTTTTTATGCCTGCTTATCAGCCGAGCTTCCAGCTGTCAACAGAAGCGTTGTTGTTGAATACGAAGCAGAGTTCGGTCTTGCCGCTGAGGTCCTGTACGGGAACAGTTACTTCCTGCATAGAGCCGCCTGCGGGTATCTCGACATAGCTTACTGCTGTGCCCGAAGCGCTGCCCTTGCAGACCTTGATTATGCATCCGCTGTCTGAGGAAGCCTTGACAGTAATGCTCTTTGCACCGCTGCCGCAGTCAACGCCCGATACCTTGAACCAGTCGCCCTTTCCTGCCTTGACGAGAGAGTTGCCGCTGCCCGTTATCTCAATGCCGCCCTGATGCGAGAATGTCGCCGCGCGTACTGTTGTGAACGGGTCGAGAGCCTTTATCTGGTCAACGCCAGTCTTTGTACCTGTTACCTGCTTCATAGTGCCGTCGGTATTCATTGTGATCTTGTCGATGTGGGTACTTCTGTAGCCCATATCCTTCAGATTCATCACGTCCTGTAAATACTGTGCATGGTAGAAGAGATACCACTCACCCTTGAACTGCATGATAGTATGGTGGTTGTTGCCTGTTGTGCCGAAGAAGTTGCCGATGTTCTTGAACACCTCGCCCTTGTAGGTGAAGGGTCCGAGCGGGCTGTCGCTCACCATATAGTCGATAGCAGCTGTGGACAGACCGTACTGGTTGCCGCCTGTGCTCCAGTTTGTGCAGTAGCTGTAGTAGTACTTGCCGCCGTACTTGTGGATACCGCTGTCCTCGAACATATACGGAGCGTCGATAACAGCAGGTGTGCCTACGATCGAAGTCATATCATCGCTGAGCGCGACACAGCGGGAAGATTTCGGATGATCCTTAGGCAGGTTATCCGTACCGCCGCCGAAGTAGAGGTAACCCTTGCCGTCGTCATCGACGAGAACAGCGGGGTCGAACACCCACGGAACATCGGTGCAGCCTGCGGTCTTGCGGTCGATGAGGGCGTGACCGATGGGGTCGGTCCACGGACCTATCGGGCTGTCGGAGGTCAGCACGCCGATACCGTTTGCGTTGTTAGCGAAGTAGATGAAGAACTTTTCCTTGCCGTTTATTGTCTTGTGGCAGGCTGTGGGAGCCCACGAGTTGCCCGCCCACTTTGCGATACCGCCCTGACCTGCGGCATTGATAAGACCGTGGTCAGTCCAGTTTACGAGGTCGTCGGAGGAAATGCAGCGCAGGCAGTTGATGGTGCTGTAGGTCTCCTTTGTGACATTTCCGTTCTCATAGAGCAGGTGGTCGTCCGTCATATAGATGTAAACTCTGCCGTCGTACTCCATAACGCCGGGGTCAGCGCCGAAATACTGGGTAATGAGCGGGTTGTGGTCGTTGTCCTTCTTATAAGAGTTCGCGATAGTAACATTGCCGAATTTCTGAGCCAGTGCTGAAAAGTCTACCTGCGGAACAGTAGTCGTGGTCGTAGTTGTGGTAGTAGTTGTTGTTTCGTATCCTTCGAGATAGCTCTCGGGCAGCTTATCCAGTATTTCTGCGTCGAGCATTTGTATTGAAAGAGCGTCTCTTGCGGTAACGCCGTCGCCGCGCTGATAAACGTCAGCGTTGTCGAGAGCCTTTTCGCTGAGCTTGTACTTGTCCTTGTTGGCAACGTACTGAAGGATAGCCGTTGCGTCAGCGATCGTTACCTTACCGTCGAGGTTGGCGTCGCCGTAGAGTATATCCGAAGTCGGAGTAGTTGCGGGAGCCGTCGTTGTGGTTGTCGCTGCGGGAGCAGGACCGCTTATCTGCGTGCCCGCCTTGGCAACGATAGCCTCGTCGATGCTGAAGTTGGCAGTGCCCTCCTCGGTCTCGACGTAGAGGATATATCCCGAGCCCTCGGGGAGCTTGTAGTTGGTATTCGCGAGCTGTACGTAATCGCCCGAGGATTCGCCGTTTGCGATGTGGTCGTACTTAGTCTCGCCGCTCGCGTCCGTATACTGGAGCGAGAGCATCATATTGCCCGAACCCGAAGCCGCAACGCTGAAGCTGTACTCCTCGCCTGCCTTGAAGGTAAGCGAATCGAGGGACTTCTGAGCTCCGCGCCAAGCGCTTTCTCTGTCGGAAACCGTCAGAGCCTTGCTGCCCGCATAAGCTGTGCCGCCTGTGGAAACGGCAGCACCGCCTCTGCTCTCCCACTCGTCGCTGCCGTCCTCGAACGTGTCGTGGTAG
>JAUMVH010000029.1 GCA_030530245.1 Ruminococcus sp. | reverse complement strand
TGATTATCTCGTCCTTGACGTCCTTGGCTATGCTGTTGAGGAAGAGCGGCTTCGGCTTTGACGTGTAGTAGCCCTGCACGAGGTCTATGCCGAGGCGGATAACGGTCTTGAGCTCCTGCGCGGTCTCGACTCCCTCGGCGAGCGACTGGAGCTGATTATCGCGGCAGAACTCGATTATCTGCGTAACGAGCTGCTGCTTCTTTAAGTCGTTGTGGATATCCGCGATGAGCGAGCGGTCTATCTTTACGTAGTCAGGCTTGTACTTGAGCAGGTTCGTGAGGTTCGAGTAGCCCGTGCCGTAGTCGTCGATAGCGAGCTGCGAGTGCGTGAAGGCGAGGCGCTTGCGGAGAGTCTCGATACCGTCCGCGGTGGCGTCGCTGTCCTCGACTATCTCGATAACGGTCTTTTCAAGGAGCTCGCCGAACGTGAGGTAGAGCTCGTTGAAGTCCTCCTCCGTGAGCATATAGTCCGACATCGAGTTGATGAAGAGCTTCTTGTTCGCGAAGACCTGCTGATTCTCGCTGATGAGCTTCAGCGTGTTGAAGAACGTGAGTTTTTCTATCGAGTAGAGGTTATTCTGACCCGAAGCTATCGAGAGTATCTGCTTCGGCTCCATTTTTATGTCGCCGACAGTGCGCATAAGAGCCTCATACGCGACTATCTCGCCCGTGGTCGTCTCGACGATGGGCTGCACGTAGTACATGAGCAGGTTGTCCATGACGATACGCGTGAGGAGCTGCGCGTTCTTGTAGGAGTCCTTCTCGCGGACGTAGTTCTCCTCGGAGAACCAGTTGATGACGTGTCTGCGGTCGGTGCGCGCCTCATACAGCGCAAACTCGGAGTAATTGACGAGCATATTGAAGTCCGAAGCCTCGTCGGGATAGGACGAGCAGCCTATCGACAGGCTGAGTCGGCTCTTGTCGGAGATGTCGATTATCTCGCCGAAGTCGTCGGTGAGTATGCAGTTCTGCACCGCCTCGTCCATGCTGTTGAGGACGTTGTATATCTGCATCTTGTCGCAGTTCATGAAGAAGGCGAATATCTCGTAGTTGGACTTCGCGCCGATGATGATATTATCGCTCGCGAAGCTCTTGAGCGTCTCCGCCACGGAGGCGATACAGCTGTTGGTGCTGTCGACGGTGAGGAACGAGCCGAGCTTCTCTATGCCGTTGAGGTAGAGCGTGGCGAGGCAGCAGTTCTTGACGTCGGGCAGGAGTTTCTTTATCTTCTGCGAGAACGACGGATACGAGGGCAGGCGCATAACAGGGTCGTACTCGACGAAGCTGCTGCTCTCGCTGTCCTCCGAGAACTGGCGCGAGAAGTCCTGCACGAAGCCGAGCCACTCGTCGCTGCTCTCGTATATGTTCATCTTGATGTACTTGGTGGTATTGTTGTTGGTAAAGCGGTAGATGTGCTTCTGTCCCTCGACGGGCGACTTCGATATCTTCTCGAGGAGGTTGAAGAACTCGAATTCGTTGAGCTTGGTGCTCGTACAGGCGAGCATTCGGCAGGCGGACTCGTCGAGATATGCGGACTTCTCCTTCGCGATGTAGGTGAAAGCGCCTATATTGCCTACGAACTGCTGGAATACCTCCCAGTCGTGGCTGAGCTCAGGAGGTTTTTTTGAAAGGTCAAAAATACTCATAAACGCTCCTTTGTCCCGCATAGGAGCGGGGCTGCTGTCGCGGTGAGCAGCTCACCGTATTGAAAACGATATTACACGAAGCTAATTCATTATTTATTATACCATACACACACAGAAAAAGCAATACACGCCGAAAAATGTTCATACTTTTTTATCAATGCACCGAAGTGCTTTCGGGAGCAGTTCCTGCCAATTGTGAACAAAAATCATTTTTCGTAACAGCCGATTGTTGAAAACTCGGCTGTCAAGCAGTGCATTTTTCGTTCGTTTCAAGGCTAAGATCCGCCTTTTGTTGATTTTTGTTCATTCTGCGAAATTATTAATAAAAAACATATTGCAATGCGGAGAAAAATATGATACAATATGAAGCGTAGGGATCGAATGTCCGCGAAAGGGGGAATTTCATGGACGTATTAGTATGGGCTATACTTGTTATAGCATTCGTCATCGCTGAGGTCGCGACGGTACAGCTCGTGTCTGTATGGTTCGCCGCGGGCGCTCTCGTGACGATGATACTCGCCTTCTTCTTCGATATCCCTTTGCTGGGTCAGGTCGGTATCTTTATCGGCTCATCTGCCCTGTTCCTCGCACTGACGATGCCCTTCATCATCAGGAAAAGGAAGAAAAAGGGCTACATCCCCACGAATTCCGAGCTCGAGGTAGGTCGGACGGCAAAGGTCATCGAGGAGATAAACGCCGACAACGGCACGGGACGTGTCAGGGTCGGCGGCATCGACTGGAGCGCGGTCTCCGCCGATGATTCGGTCATACCGAACGATACCGTCGTGACAGTAACCGCCGTCAACGGCGCAAAGCTAACAGTAAAAACCAAGAATTAACAGGAGGACACTATTATGGATTTCAACACTGACGCGATTTTCGGCTTTTTCGGGCTGATAGTTCTGGGAGTCATCTTCATCCTATTCATCATGTTCATCAGGTGCTTCAGGATAGTTCCGCAGGCACACGTTTTCGTGATCGAGCGCTTCGGCTCGTTCAAGTGCGAGTGGCAGACGGGTATACACTTCCTGTTCCCGTTCATCGACCGCATCGCGGGCAAGGTCTCGCTCAAGGAGAAGGTCGTTGACTTCAAGCCCCAGCCCGTTATCACTAAGGATAACGTTACCATGCAGATAGACACCGTCGTATTCTACAAGGTCACAGACGCCAAGCAGTACATCTACGGCGTTGAGAGACCTCTCGCCGCTATCGAGAACCTCTCCGCCACTACACTCCGTAACATCATCGGTGAGCTCGAGCTCGACTCGACCCTCACCTCACGTGACACGATAAACACCAAGATCACCGCTATCCTCGATCAGGACACCGACCGCTGGGGTATCAAGGTAGTGCGCGTCGAGCTCAAGAACATCATTCCTCCGCGCGAGATACAGGACGCCATGGAGAAGCAGATGAAGGCAGAGCGTGAGCGCCGTGAGAAGATACTTCAGGCAGAGGGTGACAAGAAGTCGCAGATACTCGTAGCCGAGGGTGAAAAGGAGTCGCAGATACTCCGCGCGCAGGCTAAGAAGGAAGCGCAGATACTCGAGGCTGAGGCTGAGAAGCAGGCGATGATACTCCGCGCAGACGCCGTAAAGGAGCAGAAGGTGCTCGAGGCTACCGGTGAAGCGCAGGCTATCGAGCTCGTACAGCAGGCTCTTGCCGACAGCCTTGTAAAGCTCAACAATGCTTCTCCGAGCGAGCGCGTAATACAGCTCAAGTCGCTTGAAGCCTTCGCAAAGGCAGCAGACGGCAAGTCTACAAAGATAATAATCCCGAGCGAGATACAGGGTCTCGCAGGACTCGCAGCAGGCTTAAAGAGCATTGCGGAGTCCGACACAAAGCAGTAACACATCTCCCTACAACTACAAAAGCTGACCCGAGAGGGTCAGCTTTTTTGCTTACGTAGGGGCTGCCTTTGGCAGTCCAAGGTTTTTCGGATAACGTGCGGACGCCCAAAGGGCGCCCCTACATCACGTTGCCGTTGGTTTGTTCGTGTATCGGCGGAACGCCGCCCCTACAACAATTCCGCATTTCGCATTCCGAATTCATTCGCGCAGAGCTTCCGCCGTCGCCATAAGATACGGCGCTATGCCCTTAGCGTCGTTCTCGACGACGCGCTCGCTGAGGTAATACTCCGCCGAACCGTCGCGCTTTTCGGCACCTCCGAGCCCTGCCATGAGGCATATATTCCGCAGCACGGGCACCTCCCCGTCGTAGGATACGCAGCGCTCCGTGACAGCCGCGAGCGCGCGCCTGCCGTCCTCTGCAGCGTCGGCGGAGACGGCTCCGAGCCTGTGCGCCTTCATCGCCGCATACGCGAACAGGAGCGTGCCGCTCGTCTCGGGGTAGTTGCCGCCGAGCTCGGGCAGTACGGGGAGCTGCAAAAGCATACCGTCCGCAGTCATGCAAGCCCTCATCGCGTCCAAAAGCTCCGCGAGCATATCCGCACAGCCGCTGTCACCCGTTATCTCCAGTATATCGGCAAGCCCCGCGCAGAGCCAGCCGTTCGCGCGCAGCCATATATTCGGCGAAAGACCCGTCACGCTGTCCGCCCATATCGCGTCGCGCGACTCGCAGTAGCCGTGATAGTACAGCCCCGTTTTGTCATCGCGCATGAGGTCGCGGATATTTTTCAGCTGCGCGAGAACGTCCTCCGCGCAGGAGCTCTCTCCCCTCGCCTTTCCGTACGCCGCGAGGAAGGGCAGCGCCATATACGCGCCGTCGAGCCATATCTGCCGCGGGTATATCGCCTTGTGCCAGAAGCTGCCGCATTCGATGCGCGGCTGCTTTTCGAGCTGTCCCCGCAGGAGCTCCGCCGCGCGGATATAGCGCTCGCCGCCCGTCTTCTCGTACAAGGCGAGGAGGTTGCGTCCGCCGCAGATACTGTCGAGGTTGAAGTCGCTCACCTCCACCGTGGGGATATCTCCCTCGGGCGTGACGTAGCTGTCCGTGAACCGCACCGCGTAGTCGAGGAGCTCGGGACGGCTGTCCGCGAACATCAGCAGCGCGCGTATGATACAGCTGTCCATGTAGTTCCAGCGCGGCTCCTTGCGGAAAATGAAGTTCTCCCTGTTCCAGCGCGGACGCAGCGGGTCGGAGGTGAGAATGAGTTTATCTATATAGCTTCGGGCATATTCTGCCGATTTTGTCATATCTGTCATCCCGACAAGCCTCCTGCGGTGATACCGCTGATAAATTTTTTCTGTGCGGCGGCGAATACTGCCACCGAGGGTATGAGTCCGATGACGGACATCGCGATTATTTTGCGCTGCTCGTAGCCGTCGCCCGTGCTGTCCGCGGAAAGCCGCAGTATCAGCGAGAGCGGGTACTTCTCCACGGAGCTTATCATAATGAGCGGCGTGAGGAAGTCGTTCATCGTCCACAGGAAGGTGAACACGGTTATCGACACGATAACGGGGCGTATGCACGGCACGAGGATATACACGAGCAGCCGCAGGCTGCCGCAGCCGTCGATACGCGCTGCCTCGTCGAATTCGCGCGGCACTCCGCGGAAGAACTGCACGAGCATGAACACGAACGCTCCCTCAGCCGCGAAGAGTGCGGGCAGGGTCAGCGGAACGTAGGTGTCGTGCAGCCCGAGCCTGCTCCAGAGCATATACAGCGGCATTACCGTGACTATCGCGGGCATGAACATCGAGCCCATGAGGAGCGCGAAAAACAGCCTTTTCAGCGGAAAATCGAACCGTGCGAAGCCGTACGCCACGAGCACCGACGACACCACCGCGAAAACGGTCTTGGGTATGATAATCAGGAACGTGTTGAGGAAGTAGTGACCCATGCTGTACGGGGTGACGGTGCGCCACGCGCGCGCGTACACCGAGAGGTCGAAGCTCCGCGGCAGGAACCACGCCGACGAGAATATCTCGTCGTTGGACTTGAAGCTCGCTCCGACGAGCCACAGCAGCGGGTATACCATCGCCACAGCCGCGGCGGTCAGCAGGATATACAGCGGGAGCTTTTTCATACGCCGTCCTCCTCCCTGCTCCTGCGGGTGACCGCGAACAGCACCAGCACCACGCCCGTCACGAGCACGAAGAACGCCCATGATACGGCATTCGCGTAGCCCGCGTTGTGGAAGCGGAACATCTCGTCGTAGATGAGCATACCTATCGTGTAGGTGCTCTTCATCGGACCGCCGCCCGTTATCATGTAAGGCGCGCTGAACTCCTGCATGGCGGCGATCACCTGCAATACGAGGTTGAGGAAGATGACCCGTCCGAGCAGCGGCAGGGTTATGCGGAAGAACGCACGCACGCGTCCGCAGCCGTCCACCCGCGCGGCGTCGTAATACTCCGCGGGAATGTCCCTGAGCGCGTTGAGGAAGAGTATCATCGCGGAGCCGAACTCCCACAGCCTCAGCAGCACTATCATCGCCGTCGCGGAGCCGCTCCCGCCGTACCAGCCGACGGGCGGGAGTCCCGCGAGCCCCATGAGCTGGTCTGCGAGTCCTCCCGACGTGAACAGGAACTGCCACATTATCACTACCGCAAGGTTTGAGCCGAGTATCGACGGCACGTAGAATATCGTGCGGTAGACGCCTATGCCCTTTATCTCGGCGTTCAGCAGCACCGCCGCAAGGAGCGACACCGCCAGCTTCAGCGGCACGAGTATGAGGGTGTACCTCAGCGTCACCAGCACCGCGCCGCGGAACTCCCTGCTCGAGAGCATATCCGCGAAGTTTTCCGCGCCGACGAAGCTGCCCGCGCGTATGCCGTCGCTGTCCGTGAGCCCCACCGCGAACGACGCCGCGAACGGGTACAGGGTAAACGCCGCAAAGCCGATAATGAACGGCATTATCAGCAGCAGCCCCGTATATTTCCCGACGCCGACGGGATTGCGGTAGTTTCGTTTCTTCATTTTCTGACCTTCTTCAAGTATTTCTGCGCAGACGTGTACAGCTCTTCCGCAGCCGCTTCGGTATCGCACTCGCCGTATGAGACCCTCTCGATAGCGTCATTGCACAGCACCTTGATGCTCGGGAGCTCCATATACGGGCTTATCGTCACCACGTCGAGCTCCGCGAGAAGCTCGTCGCAATCATAGGCGAGACCGCTCAGCAGTCCGCCCGCCTCGAGAGCCTCCTCCGCCCGCTGTGAGGCGGGAATGCCGCGCGTAGTTCCGAGCACCGCCGCACATTCGGGGTCGCTCAGCATGAAGTCCATGAACGCCGCCGCCTCGTCGGGGTGGTCAGTGTCCTTGGATATCGCGTACAGCACCGACGGCTTTATCATCCAGCCGCCCGAGCTCCCGTCGTCGCCGTGCAGGAAGGGTCCCGCCGCGAGCGTACCCTCGGGCAGCACCATGTCGTACTTGCCGACAGAGCTCCCCCACTCGAGCACGCCGCCCACCCGTCCGTCGATGAACGACGGCGACTGATACAGCGCGGCGCTGCCGTCCTCGTTGGCACGCTCTCTGACAGTGCGCGTAACGCCGCTGTCCTCAAGCTCCTTGTAGAAGTCGAGCGCCATGCGGATATCGTCCTGCGTGAAGCCGAGCTCGCCGTCCATAGTCACGAACTCCCTGCCCGTCTGCTGCTGAACGTACACGACCGCGAGATACCACGCCGTGCCGCCCGACTGAATGTCGAGGTCGAGCGGATAGCAGTCCTGCGCGTTCATCTTCTCGCCGCGCGCGAGCAGCTCCGACCACGTCTCGGGGTAGGACACGCCGCATTTACGGAAGGTGTCGGAGTTGTAGAACAGTCCGCGCCCGCTGACCGATACTGTCACGGCGTTGAGCTTGCCGTTCATTCGTCCGAACGAGAGCACCTCGTCGTCGAAGGCGGAGAGGTCGAGCCTGTCCGTGAGCAGCCCGAGGTCGTAGAAGCCGTCGCCGTCGGGCGAGAGCGACACGAGCCAGTCGTAGTTAATCTGCATCACGTCGGGAGCCGTCCCGCCGCTTATCTGCGAGCTGACCTTCTCGGTCCAGCCGTCCCAGCCGCCGTATTCGGGCGTGATGGTGATGTCGGGGTGGCGCTCCTCCCACAGCTTGATAGCCGCGAGGGTGGCTTCGTGGCGGTCGTCGCCTCCCCACCACGAGAAGCGGAGAGTGCACTTGTCGAGACTGCCGTCGGGGGGCGTGACCTTCGGGGAGCTCCCGCTCCCGCACGCCGAGAGAGCTGTTATGCAGCCAATTGCCGCAAGATGTATAAAAAGCTTTTTCATAGTCCAGCTCCTAAGAATATAATGATATACATATTATACAATATTTTCTGCCAATAATCAAGTATTTTTGAAGTCAAGGCTCTGCCTTGACAATCCGCCAAGGGCTCTGCCCTTGACCCGCCAAGGGGGCTGCGGCTGTTGGCCGGGGGGGGGGGGGGGGGGGCCCGGCGCCGCCCCAGACCCTGCAGGGGAACGCAGTTCCCCTGACCCCGTAATCGCGCTGCCGCTCGCTTTGCTCGCTCACACTGTAAAGACGGCGAGTTTGCTTCCGCGAACGTTAGTGTAGGGGCGGATATCATCCGCCCGTGCCTTAACCAATCGTTTACGGGAACGTAATGTAGGGGCCGCCGCAGCTAACGGCTGCCCGTCCCCTCTGTCGCTTCGCGACATCTCCCCACACTGTGGGGAGTTACCCGGCGTCCCACAATCGCCTTAACATCATGTGACGACATTATTTGTAGGGTACGGCGTCCCCGACGTCCCTCAATATGCAAAAAGGACATCAAAGCGATGTCCTTTTCATTCAATGTCGATTATTGATAACTCGGGGCGGTTAAAGATTCGCGGTATCGTTATCATATTAAGATTCCGCGCGAGCCCGCGGCTGACTATCTGCGTCGTGCCGCCCGATGTGCGCTGACCCGTCGTGAATTCGGGGAATATGCCTTGGTCGGGAGCATACAGCCCCTGCTCGAGTATGTACGGAAGCCGCCACTGTCCCCCGTGCGCGTGCCCCGACAGCACGAGGTCGAAGCGTCTGCCGCCGTGGTTGGCGTACTCTAACGAGATATCGCTGATCTCCTGCGGCTCGTGCGCGAGGAGGATATTGTAGCTGTCGGGAGCTATCGCGTCGCAGCAGTTCCAAAGCTGATGCCCGTTCTCGTCGAAGGTGCCAGCGGTGATGATGCCGAACACGCGCACCTTCCGCCCCTTCACAGTGAAGTCGGCGTATCTGCCGTGGAGCACGGGTATGCCGAGCTCCTCGACCTCGGCGTAGAACTCGTCCCTGTCGTCGCGCCGCTGCTCGTGGTTGCCCGTAGCATAGGCGCAGGGGTACTTCTCCGCCGCGAGCCTCATCAGCGTGATGGCATTGCGCGTGCCCTTGCCTCTGCTGTCTATCATGTCGCCGCCGAAGAGCACCATATCGGGCTCGGCAGCCTCTATCACGTCCCACAGTCCCGACTGGTCGTGCCCGCCGTAGAAGCTGTTGTGCAGGTCGGAGATAAAGACGATGCGTATCGGCTCGCCCGCCTTGTCGGAGCTGACCGTATAGTACACGGGCTTCATCGAGAAGCCCCACCAGTCGAGCGCGAGCACGACCGCCGCAACGGCAGCGAATATTATTATCTTACGCCTGCGTTTCTGTCTCTTGTCCATTTTTCCTTGCTTTTCTCGCCATTTTCTCCTCGTACATCAGCTTGTCGGCAGTATCCACGAGCTTCTCGAGGTTGAGGTCGGGACTGAGCGGGTGCAGGTACACGCCGATGCTCGCCTCCACCCTATACGGCTTGCCCGAGCTCTCGTTGTAGTGCTGAAGATACTCCGTAACGCTCTTCTTGTAGCCCTCGCAGTACTTCTCCGCGCGCTTTTTCGGGGTCACCACGGCGACGCAGAACTCGTCTCCGCCGAACCTTGCGCAGAGCTCGCCGCGGACGGCGCTGCTCAGCAGGGCGTGACCGAGGGTGATTATCGCATTATCGCCCTCGTTGTGACCAAAGCTGTCGTTTATGCCCTTCAGTCCGTCGAGGTCGGAGAAAATAAACGCTATCTCCTTCTCCTCGGGGGAGGTCTCCGCGGCGACGAGCTTCTCCGTCTCGGCGTAGAAGCCGCGGCGGTTTAGCAGACCCGTCAGGTAGTCGTGGAGGGAGGATATGCGCAGCTCGTCGTTTGCGGCGATGAGGCGCGAGTTGATATATTGCAGGTGCATTCTTCCGTGGAATGTACCGAACGAGGAGTTCAGCGCGTTCATGAGGGTATGCATCTTTTCGTATTCGTCGAAGTCTATGCGCGGCTGGAACGTGCAGTACCCGAGCACCATGCCCAGAAAGTGCAGGCAGCATATGATTATCGGCTCGGGGCGTTTGGTTATGGTAAGGTAGTCTGGCAGGAGCTCGCTGAGCTCCACCTTGCACGGCGGCTGCTCGACCCAGTGATACCGATGGCAGAGCACGTCTATCTCGTCGGTGAACGGCGAGAGCGCGTCGTGGCGCTCGCCGAAATCGGGCGGCTCGAGCACATCCTTGTTCAGCGCGAACACGCAGGTGCTGAACTGGAACTTATCCATGAGCATATGCGGGAGCATTTTTATATCGGTCGCCTTCGAGACGGAAGCCTGTATATCGCACATCAGGAGCTGTCGGAAGCTCGACTGCTTGAGGCGCTCGTGTATGGCTCTCATGGCGTCGTTGACGTTGTGCTTATCCATCTTCACGCAGCCGCATGACTGCGAGAGCTTCACGTTGAAATCGACCGTAGCTCCGCTGCACTGCTCGCCGCGTTCAAGGCGCATTATCGTGTCCGTGATACGTCTGCCCATCTCGTCGTAGTTCTGACGGCAGGTCGTGATGTGCGGGAGGTGATACTCCGCCTGAAGCGTGCCGTCAAAGCCCGTGATTATGCAGTCCTCGGGCACGTTGAAGCCGAGGCGCTGTATATAGTTGCTCGCCACGACAGCCATCGAGTCGTTGGCGCAGATTATCGCATCGGGGATAGAGCGGTGCTCGGTCACGAACCACTGGTTCAGCAGGTCGGTGGTGGGACCCTCCCAGAAGTTGCCGTAGCCGACGTTGTCCTCCTCGAATTCCATACCGTTCGACTCGAGGGCACGCCTGAACGCGTCGATCCGCTCGTCGGAGAAGGAATTGCCCTTGAGCCCCGCTATCATGTATATCTTGCGCGCGCCGTGAGTCTCGATGACGTGGCGGCAAATGCGCTCGAACGTATCCGCGTACGAAAACGCCATATTCAGGCACCCGTCTATCTCCTTGTCGATGGATATCACGGGCACGCCGTTTGCCTGCGCGGCTTCGACTATGTGTCTGACCACTATCTTGTCGTAAATGAAGTTCGACATTACGATGAGCGCCGAGAGCTTCTTGTAGGGTATGAGCTTATATACGGCTCCCTCGCCCTTGTAGTTGGAGTTGTTGTCCTCGTAGAGGTCGGTGCAGGCGTTGAAAATGAGGAGCCTGTAACCGCTCGAAACCGCATATTTATTCAGAGCCTTTATAAAATGAAAGCGGTCCTCGTCCTGTATGGTGGAGAGGCACACGCCGATGAGCTTGGGACAGCGTTCCACTAAATTCACCTGCTTTCAGATGATATACAGCATATCATTTTTGGATATAGTCATTATAACATATATTTATGAATAAATCAACAATTTTTGTTGCTTTTGCGGATACAGGCTCATTTTTTAGCAATTTGCCAAAATATTAAGATAAATAATCGTCATTTTTATCACCCCGACTTCCACGGCAGCAAAAACGGAAATATTTCCCTGTGTTTACTCCGTCTCCAAGCGGCAATAATATTATCAAAAGCTGTATGGGGAGATTTGTTATGGCATTCAACAAGGTAGTCATATCGGGGATAAACACGTCGGAGCTGACCGTGCTCAAGGAAGCCGAGAAAATGGCGCTCCTGCGCGAGATACGCGAGACGGGCAGCAAGGAAGCCAAGGACAGGCTCATCAAGGGCAACCTCCGCCTCGTACTCAGCGTGATACAGCGCTTCACGGGCAGGGGCGAGGACGTCGACGACCTCTTCCAGATAGGCGTGATAGGGCTCATCAAGGCGATAAACAACTTCGACCTCACCAAGGAGGTGCGTTTCTCGACGTACTGCGTGCCGATGATAACAGGCGAGCTCCGCCGCCACCTGCGCGATTGCAGCCAGATAAAGGTCAGCCGCTCGCTGCGCGACCTCGCATACAAGGCGATACAGGCGAAGGAGCGGCTGATGCTGAAAAACCAGTGCGAGCCCACCATCGAGCAGATAGCGCAGGAAATAGGCGAAAAGCGTGCGGACGTGGTCATCGCGCTCGAGAGCATAAGCGACCCGATATCGCTCTACGAGCCCGTGTATTCGGACTCCGACGACACCATGTACATCATGGACCAGATAGGCGACAAAAACGGCGTCGAGAGCTGGATGGACGAGCTCTCCATACGCGACGCGATAAAGCAGCTCGGCGAGCGCGAGAGGAATATCCTGTATCTGCGCTTTCTCAAGGGGCGCACGCAGGTCGAGGTCGCGAGCGAGATAGGTATCTCGCAGGCGCAGGTCTCGCGTCTCGAAAAGGGCGCCATCAACCGTATCAAGAACAGCGTATAGAGGACGGCGTCCCGCCGCGCGCACAATGCGTAATTCGTAATGCGTGATTATTTGCGGGGACTACATTGGTCGTCCGCGAATCGGCAGATGTTTACGTAACAGCGGACGCGCAATGCGCGTCCCTACAAAAACAATGTAGGGGTCGATGCCCACATCGACCCGCCGCACACAAATCGGTACGGACGGGCTGATGTGGGTATCAGCCCCTACACTTATTCTCAGAAGCGGAAATCGCGCTCGCCGTTCCTTATCCTGTCGAGGTAATCGAGTGCCTTTTCGCGGCGCTTCGGGTCGGGAACGTTCTGAATCTCGCGGTCGATGAGCGCCTCGCCGATTTTGCGAGTCTCGGGCGAAGCGTAGTCCTGCAGGTACTCCTGCAAGGTCAGCAGAGCGTTCGGGTGGCAGCAATTCTGTATCTGTCCGACCTTGCACAGCGCCATGAAGCGGTCGCCCGTGCGTCCCTCGCGGTAGCAGGCGGTGCAGAACGACGGAATATAGCCGCTGTCCATGAGCCACTTCACGACCTCGTCGAGCGTGCGCTGGTCGGAGACGTCGAACTGCTCGGTGTCGTGGGGTCTGTCCTCGGACGAGTAGCCCGCATAGCCGCCGACGGACGTTCTCGAGCCGCCCGATATCTGCGATACGCCGAGTCCGATGACCTTGGCGCGGCACTCCTCGCTCTCGCGGGTGGAGATTATCATGCCCGTGTACGGAACTGCGATACGTATGCAGGCAACTATCTTTGCGAAGATGTCGTCGTCGATACCGTTATCGAACGCGGAGGGGTCGATATCGGAAGCTCTTTTCAGTCGCGGAACGCTGATAGTGTGAGGACCTACGCCGTGAACGGCTTCGAGGTGCTCGGCGTGCATGAGGAGTCCCGCGAACTCGTACCTGTACTTGTCAAGTCCGAACAGTACGCCGAGACCAACGTCGTCGATACCGCCGTCCATAGCCCTGTCCATAGCCTCGGTGTGGTAGGCGTAGTTGTGCTTGGGTCCCGCGGGGTGAAGCACCTCGTAGCTCTCGCGGTGGTAGGTCTCCTGGAAGAGGATATACGTGCCTATGCCCGCCTCCTTGAGCTTGCGGTAGTTCTCGACTGTGGTAGCCGCGATGTTGACGTTCACGCGGCGGATAGCACCGTTCTTGTGCTTGATGGAGTAGATGGTCTTGATACATTCGAGGATGTACTCGATGGGGTTGTTGACGGGGTCCTCGCCCGCCTCTATGGCGAGTCGCTTGTGACCCATGTCCTGAAGCGCTATGACCTCGTCACGCACCTCGTCCTGCGTGAGCTTCTTACGCGGTATCTCCTTGTTCTGCATATGGTAGGGACAGTAAACGCACTTGTTCACGCAGTAATTCGAGAGGTACAGCGGCGCGAACATAACGATGCGGTCACCGTAGAAAGCCAGCTTTATCTCGCGGGCGAGCTCGTATATCTTCTCATTCAGCTCGGGGATATCGCACGCGAGAAGCACGCTTGCCTCGCGGTGAGAGAGTCCCGCGCACTCGACTCCCCTGCCCGTCTTTCTCGGCTTTGCCTTCTCGAGTATCTCCTCGATAAGAGCCGCATTGTGCTTGTTCTGCTCCGCGTACTCGAGGGTCTCAAGTATCTCCTCATGGTTTATGAATTCGTCTGCTTTCAGCGATTTTACGTCGTACATAAATGGTTACCTCCTAAATGATATATATCGGATCAATATTATGCAGATATGGTATTGACGGACGCCCAAAGGGCGCCCCTACATCATAAATCAATGAATGGACCTTTTGTAGGGGCTGCCTTTGGCAGTCCTATAATCAGTTTTTCTCACTTCTTCGATATTGCCGCCTTTACGGAGACGCCGCTTATCTGTCCGAGCGTGCCCGTGAGGCTGCTTATCCTGTCGGGTGAAGCGTCGAGAGCCACCGATATCAGCGATATCCCGCGCTCCTTGTAGGGTATGCCCATGCGCCCGATGATGATGTCGTTGTATTCGTGCAGGACGCTGTTCACCTCGACCGCCGCCTCCTGCTCGTCGATGACGATAGCCGCGACCGCGATCCTCTTCTCCTCCATTATCTCTCCCCTTTCCGCTTTTGTAGGGGCTGATGCCCACATCAGCCCGCAAATGATTATCCCGAACACGGGGCGATGTAGGCATCGCCCACTACAATCCCATTTCTTTCAGCTCCGAAACGAGCCCTATATACATATCCGTCACGTCGCGGAAGACCTCGCCCGTGTCGAGATTCTTCACCCCGCACCTCATACGCCGCAGGTCGACCTCGTCGCAGTGGGACATTCCGCGATAGCCCGTACCCGTGAACGTGCCGCGGAACTCGCCGTGCGCGACCTCGCTCGGCGTGAGGAATCCGTCGCTCCTGCCGCTGAGCAGCCGCACTCCGATGTACGGCACCGCCATAATGATGTCGCTGTACCAGCGCTTCATCAGGAACGCGCAGCTCCTGTAGAGCACCCGCGGGTCGTCGGGATTATCGGCGTTAAAGCGCTTCATAAAGTCCGTGGTCAGTTGTACGAAGCATCGGTATGTATCAGGCTTTTTGTCGCCGCCGATACGCTTGAAAAAGTCCGTCCCCACGCCGATTAGCTTCATTATGACGCCGAGCTTCATAAGCTTGTCCATCGCCGCGGAGCCGTTGTGCGGCGTGCTTATCGTCGTCAGCGAGGCGATGTGTCCGCCCGCTTTCAGCGTCGAGATGAGGCAGCGCGTCTCCATGCCGCCCTTCGAGTGGGCGATGACGTTGACCTTCTCCGCGCCCGTCTCCGCGAGCACCTGCCTCAGCCTCGCCGCGAGCAGTCCCGCGTTGCGCTCTATCGAGGCGTTCGCCTCCTGACCGCCGAAGAAAACCTCCGCGCCGTGAGCTCTCAGCGCCTTGGGGATACGTCCCCAGTAGCATATCGGCTCGTCGCGGAAGCCCATTCCGTGCACGAGCAGTATCGGGTACTTAGTCCTGCAATTCTCCATTTTTCCACCAAAAAAGCCCGCTCGGAGAATGAGCGGGCAGAAATAGCTTATTTTTGCGATATAAGCCGCTCTCCGATAACAGAGCTCCGCGCCCTGCTGCCCGAAAACAAACATTGTTCTGCGACCGACAGCGGAATAAATCCCACTATCCGACACCTACATTATATCACATTGATAATATAATGTCAATCAAATTTGTTAGTATATACTAAAAATATATTTTCGGATTCCTATTGACTTTATCTTCAAAAAAAGGTATAATAATGTCATAATTGTATAACAATTACCCACAAATTATCAGAAAGGTGTTGAATCAACATGGGAAAATTTGTAATCAAGGAATCAGGTAAGGGCTTCAGCTTCAGCCTCAAGGCAGGAAACGGCGAGATCGTTGCTACAGGAAGCAAGATCTTCAACGACATCGACAGCGCTAAGGCTGTTATCGCTGACGTTACCGCTTCCGCACCCAATGCTGCGATCGAGGATCAGACAGCTGAGGGCTTCAAGGAAGAGAAGGGCGCTAAGTTCGAGCTCTATTCCGATAAGGCTGGCGAGTTCCGCTTCCGCCTCAAGAACGCGGCAGGCGATATCCTCGCGGTAAGCGAAGGATATGTCAAGAAGGACAGCGCCAAGAACGGTATCGAGAGCGTTCGCAAGAATGCGGCAGATTCTCCCGTTGTTGAGGCTGAGGCATAATTCATATAAGGAAAGCCGACCTGTTTAGGTCGGCTTTTTTGTTTTATCCTACGGGAGTTATAATGAATTCTTCTCCCGAATTTGGTATCGAAATACTTTCATCTTCCGCGAGAGAAATTTCAACGATTTTCTTGGCTGTACCGTTAAAATCATTTTCGCCTGCGGTAAGCATATAGCCTTCTGAAACATATTGTAATTCTTCGGGATACTCTGAACTGCCAGTCATTGCTATCTCGTCTTTGACAACATAGAAAGCTGCCAATTTCTGATACGTTGTTGTCACTGTATAATTACCTGCTGGAAGCTTATATAGATACTTTTCGGCGGGCATATCTGTATCTTTGTTCAAAACAGTAACCCGTCCGTATTCACCAAGGACTCCACTGGTAATAACAATAGATTTTTCTTCAGAAGATGTACTGATTTCCGTGCTTTCTTCTGTTGCCTCTGTTACATCTGCATTAGTTGTTTCTTCTGTTGTTGCAGCAGTAGAAGGAACGGATTCGGAGACTTCATCATCTTTATTATTACTGCTGCCCAACAGTATCGAAGAACAGCAGCAGCAAGACAAGCATAATACAACTGCAACGATTACTATAGCGATTATGAGACCCTTTTTGTTTTTCATTAGTATCACTCTCCTACATTCTTCACTAAAATTTGTTAGTACTTTTTAGTACTAACACACACATTATATCATCGGAATATGTTAAAGTCAATAGTACTGATAGGTTCTAAAACCAAAATCGGCAGACTTTACAAATCACGGAGATGATATTTGTGTACTTTCAAAGGCTGAGAGACCTACGCGAGGATATGGATATGAATCAGACACAAGTTGCAGCGCTTCTGCATACAAGTCAGACCGTCTATTCGCGCTATGAACGCGGTTTTCAAACCATTCCCGTAGAACATCTCCTTATTCTTGCGGACTTTTACAAGGTCTCGACCGATTATATCCTCGGCAGGACAAACAACAAGGCTTTGAATAAATAAAAAAGCTGACCCTCACACGGCTGCTACTCTTAGCGGAACAATTGAAAAACCAAACTGAATAGGACAAAAGCTGATACTTGCAATTATGTAGGTATCAGCTTATTTTTATATAAATCCGTTGATTTATTCATCTGAATATGGTAAAATGTACTTAATGAATCGAGCATTGGAGGTACCAACATGAACGATAAGGAACAGATAAAAGCTGCCAAGGAATTCGTCACACGCTGGGAAGGCAAAGGCGACGAGAAACAGGAGACCGCACTTTTCTGGATAGATTTACTTCAGAACGTACTGGGAATTGAGAATCCCACTTCAATCATACAGTTTGAGAAACCCGTTGTTGTAGAGAAGAACACCAAGTTCATTGACGGCTATATTCCATCTACAAAGGTGCTGATAGAGCAGAAGGGCGCTCATGTGAAGCTCGGCAAGACCGCAGTTCAGTCGGACGGAGAGAAGCTGACTCCCTACGGTCAGGCTTTCCGATACAATAACTATCTCCCGTATGAAGAACGTGCAAGGTGGATCATCGTCTCGAACTTCGAGCGTATCCTCATCTACAACATGAACAAGCCAAACGGCGAACCCGACGAGATACTGCTGAAAGACCTGCCGAAGCAGTACTACCAGTTGCAATTTCTCACTGAGCAGAAATCGGAAATACTGAAAAAGGAAGAGCAGATCTCTATTGACGCCGGAAACCTTGTCGGCAAGCTGTACGATGCTCTCATTAAGCAGTATAAGAACCCTGACAGTCCCGAAACGCTGAAAAGCCTGAATATGCTTTGTGTTCGTCTGGTATTCTGCCTGTACGCTGAGGATTCTCAGATATTTCCCAAGCACGAGATGTTCGGCACATACCTCAAGCAGTTTCCTGTCAAGGAAGTCCACAGGAAGCTCCGCGAGCTGTTCAAGGTAATGGATATGACGCAGGAGCAGCGTGACGAGTATGATGCATATATGGACGACGACCTTGCCGCTTTCCCATATGTGAACGGCGGACTGTTCGCTGACGAGAAGATAGAGATTCCGCCATTTACCGATGAAATAGTTGATATACTTGTAAACAAGGCAAGTGCAGGGTTTGACTGGTCTGAGATCTCGCCTACTATCTTCGGAGCTGTTTTTGAGTCAACTCTTAATCAGGAGACAAGACGCAGCGGCGGTATGCACTACACTTCTATCGAGAATATCCATAAGGTAATCGACCCGTTGTTCCTGAGTGATCTGCGAAAGGAACTTGATACCTACATTGCTTACAAGGATGAGCGCACCCGTAAGCAGAGACTGAGTGAATTCCGCAGTAAGCTTGCCTCGCTCGTTTTCTTTGACCCTGCGGGAGGAAGCGGAAACTTCCTTACAGAGACATTCATTTCAATTCGTAAGCTTGAAAATGAGGCTTTGTTTGAGGAGAATCACGGACAGGGAATGCTTCGGAGCGACGATTTGATACAGGTCAGCATTAACCAGTTTTATGGCATTGAGATCAATGATTTTGCGGTTGCTGTTGCAAGGACGGCGCTGTGGATAGCCGAGCATAAAATGCTGCGTGAGACTGAGAATATCATGCAGGTTGATCTTGACTTCCTGCCGCTGAAATCCTATAAAGACCATATCATTGAGGGTAACGCTCTGCGTGCTGACTGGGAGAGTGTTGTGCCGAAGGATAGGCTGAATTATATCATGGGTAATCCGCCTTTTGCAGGGCATAAAAATGTTTCACCAGATCAAAAAGATGATATGAAAAGAGTATTTAGCGGAAAGCAAGGAAGATTAGACTACGTTTCTGCTTGGTATCTTTTAGCAAGTCAGTATATTCAAAACACATCTATTGAATGTGCTTTTGTGTCTACAAATACTGTTGTTCAAGGCGTTCATATCGAAACGCTTTGGAAAAAACTATGTGGTGAATTAGGAATAGTGATTAATTTCGCATTCAAAACGTTTAAATGGACAAGTGAATCCAAAAAGATAGCATCTGTATTTTGTGTTATTATATCTTTTTCTATCAATAATAGAAAAACAAAGTACTTGTATAGCGTTTCAAACGATAATACATATACTACTAAGCAGGTTGAAAACATCAGCCCGTATCTTGATGAAGAATCTTCCGCAATAATAACAAGCCGAACCTCACCTCTTGCTGATGTTCCTCGCATGGTATATGGTAATATTCCAAGAGACGGAGGATTCTATACTTTTACAGATGAAGAAAAAGAAGAATTCTTGAAAAAAGAACCCACTGCTTGTAAATATATGTATAAATTCTTAGGTTCAAAGGAGTATATTAACAATACACAGCGTTGGATTCTATTTCTTAAAGACGTAACTCCGGCTGAATTAAGAAAAATGCCAGCAGTAATGGAACGAATCGAGGAAGTTAAAAAGTTTCGTCTTTCAAGTAAAGCAAAGGAAATTCATAAGTTTGCCGAAACACCGACACTATTCGCACAGCAAACACAACCAATAGGAGTTGACTTTATTATAGTTCCTATTGTTTCTTCATCGAGAAGAAGATATATTCCTATCGGATATGTAGACGGCAATACGATAGTAAATAACCGAGTATTT
>JAUMVH010000028.1 GCA_030530245.1 Ruminococcus sp. | reverse complement strand
ATTTGCGCACCCCGAACGAAGTTCGGGGCAATAACCGCCTGACGGCGGTTATTGAATACACATTTATTATACAGTAGAACAATTAACTTGTCAACAGAAAAAAGCTCGAAAATGGGGAAAACGAATAAAAAAAGGCTGTTCCGCGCGGGAACAGCCGTAGTATATGTAATCAGTTCTTCTTCGCATTCTGCTCCTTGAGGAGATCTCTGATCTCAGTGAGGAGCACTTCCTCCTTCGGAGGCTCAGCGGGCTTTTCTTCTTCCTTCTTCTTGCCGATGCTCATGAGCTTGTTAACAGCCTTTACCATGAGGAAAATGCAGAACGCCATGATAAGGAAGTTGATGATAGTGGTCAGGAAGTGACCGTAGTTGAGGCAGAGCGCGGTAACAGCGTCGGAATCGAGTCCGTCGTAGCTTACCCACGGGAGCTTTATCTTGCCCGCGATCTCAGCGCCGCCGATAGAGGCGATGAGCGGGTTGATGAAATCGTCCGTGAGAGCGGTAACGATGTTACCGAAAGCGGCGCCGATGATAACGCCGACTGCCATATCCATGACATTGCCCTTGAGTGCGAATTCCTTGAATTCCTGAATAAACTTCTTCACTTTTTTTACTTCTCCTTTATAATTAGATTAATCTATTCCGACCTGCGGGAGTGACGGTATCTCTATAGTCTCCTCACGCACGGTCTTCTTAGCCTGCATATACTCGGGAAGCTCGATCTTATCGAGCTCGCTCTCGTAGGGGTTCTTCTTCTTGGGAAGAGCCTCGACAGCGCTCAGATCCTGATCCATTATCGCTTCCTTGTGCTCGGGCACATACGCCTCGAGCGAATCGGCGTCGGCTTGCCCTGCGGTATACATAGTTATACGCGACTTGCCTGTCAGGTTCTCCGAGAGCATATCGGCGTCTACCTGCTTGGTAACGCCCATACGGTCCTGAGTTTTGATGTGTGTAGCTTCGGCGAGGTCGTCCGCGTTGACGGTCTCGGTCCTGCGCATATAGAATTTATTGAACTTATCCGCGTCGTTGTGGGCGAGCTTGCCGCCGTCGACGATGGGAGTATCGCTCATATAGCTGTTTTTCTTCTTATCGTTCTGACGGTATCCGCCGAGGTCGCCCATACCGTGCGACTTGCCGAAGAAGTCCTCGGGGTTGCTCTCTCTGTGCTTGGTAGCGGAGCCGCCGTCGAAGAACTTCCAGAAGTCCTCGGAGACGTCCACGAGCTCCTCCTGCTCCTGCTTGGCGGGAGCCTTGGGAAGCGACGGCATACCGTACATATTATTCCCGCCCTGCTGAGGCATAGCGGGCATACCCTGCATCGAAGGCATAGACGGCAATCCCTGCATACCCTGAGCCGCCTGAGGCATAGCGGGCATTCCCTGCATACCGCCGCCCATCTGCGGAGCTGCCTGCGGCTGCTCGGCGGGAGCGATGATAGGCGGAGCCTGCGCGTAAACGGGCATACCGTTCTGGTCGTAGCCGATTATCTGCGGCTGAGCGTACATCATCTGCTGCGGCTGGCTGTAAATGGGCATACCATTGGGGTCATAGCCTATTATCTGCGGCTGACCGTACATAATAGGCGGAGCCTGCGCATAGATGGGCATACCGTTCGGGTCATAGCCTATTATCTGCGGCTGAGCGAACATCATAGGCTGCTGCGGCTGGCTGTAGATAGGCATACCGCTTGGGTCATAGCCGATGATCTGCGGCTGGGCATACATCATCTGCTGCTGGTTCATATACGGGTTTGCGCCCATAGCGCCCTGCTGCGGAGGGATACCGCCCATCGCGGGCTGATTCGGCATACCGCCCATCATAGGCTGCTGCTGCGGCTGACCGAAGCCCTGCTGCTGAGCCTGAAGGGGCTCGCTGCCTGCCTGAGGCAGGTTGAGCCTGTCTGAATCGAGCCTCGGGATAAAGGGCTCGTCGTACATACTGAAATCGAACTCCTCGTCGGTGTCGTTGAGCTCGTCGGCGGTGTAGATATCGGAAGAAGAGGACGAGGAAACAGCCCTGTCGTTGATGGTAAAGGTACCGTTGCCGACGGTGAAGCCCTTGCTCGCTGAGGAGAACTCCTCCTCTGTATGGTAGCCGCCCATATCCACCTGTTCGTAATTGACTTCCTGAGGGTTTTCAAGATTACTGCCGCATTTTACGCAGAACTTGAAGCCTTTTTCGTTATTTGTTCCACATGACGGACATATCATGAAATCACTCCTAACTGTGAAAAATGGCATGGAGGCTGTAAATGCGTCCGCACAAACGGTATAGGGGTTCATACGAACTGCACATAAGCGCATTCTATACGATTTTATTATATCATTAAAGTGTCATATTTTCAAGCTTTTTCAGAAAGATTGTGAATTACAGCATTTTGAGCACCTCTGCTTTGTACACATTTCCGTAAGTGACAATCACAAATAGTATATTTTGTCGAATTTATACAAATTACTGAATCTCCCCTGACTTTCAACACCGCGCAATGTATAAATTGCACTGTTTGTGCGCAAAAACAGCCGACGATATTTGTCACAACTACAAAGATGAACGCGAAACACTATATTTTTCGCGGAGAGTGTGGTATAATATATCCCGTGTAGTGCGGAAAGCCGCCATGTTAAAAGGAACAGACAGCCGAAATATCGGCAGAACGGAGATGACGCTGATGCCCAAGGATATAAACAAAGAGAAAAGTATAAGCAGAGCCCGAAATCTGACACAGCTCGTGATATGCGCGGTAATACTCGGATTTGCAGGCTATAACGTATACAGCGCGTATGAAAATATGCACCCTGTACCGTCCTCGAGCTACGTTAAGGAGCCCGAGGAGACCACCGTCGATGAGCCGACCGAGCCCGACCCCGACAAGGTAGTGTACTCCTACGCCGCAGTCCCGACGCAGGACAAGTTCTACGGCGAGCTGATACTCGTCAACAACGACCACGAATATTTCAGCCTCGGCGACGAGGACCTCGTGAATATCGCCGACCTCAACAGCGAGCGCGGCATCGACTGCTTCACGGTAGCCGAGAATACGTATACTATCCTCCGCCCCGTCTACGACCCGATGGTGCAGATGATAGAGGATTTCTACGACCTCTACCATAATGATACGCTTCAGATATACGGTTCATACCGCTCGAAGAAATATCAGCAGGAGATATACGACAGATACGACGGCGAGACGGACGATGACGGCTTCCCGCGTGCGGCAGTCCCGGGCAAGAGCGAGCACGAGACGGGCTATGCCTTCGACTTCACCGAGACGACTGGCCTCGACTATCAGGGACAGGGCGACTTTGCGTGGATAAACACCAACTGCTATAAATACGGCTTCGTGGTGCGCTATACCGAGGAAAAGGAAAAGATAACGCAGATACGTTCCGAGCCGTGGCATTTCCGCTATGTAGGCATCGCCCACGCGACGTATATGACGAAGAACGACCACTGCCTCGAGGAGTACATCGACCTCCTCCGCGATAAATATACCTACGAGGGCGAGCACCTCGAGGTCACCGACGACGACGGCGCGCACTACGAGATATTCTACGTGCCCTCTGACGACGGCTCAGAGACGACGAACGTGCCGGTCCCGAGCGGCTGCAGGTATGATATATCGGGCAATAATTCTGACGGCTTCATAGTCACCGTCCACAAGGACGAGAAGACGGAGCTCGGGCAGGAGACCGCCGAGCCCGAAACGGAAGCGACGACCGAGCCCGACGAAGACACCGACTCCGACTCAGACACCGAATAACAAAAAAACCTCCGCAGTGCGGAGGTTTTCCTTTTGTATGGGCGGCATATCGCCTCCCGCATACCACAAATGATATACCGAATCAAATTACGCATTACGCATTATGAATTACGCATTGTATCATATGTCATAAACAACTATCTCAGGCGGGTTGAATGCGCGTAGCTTGCCTATCCCCGCGGAAACGCACAGCTTCATCTCACCGATATCGTACACGCCCTTGGTATACCTCGGGAAAAAGGTGCGCTCGGGCGAGAGCAAGCCGACCCCGAAAAGCCGCACAGCACCGCCGTGGACGTGCCCGCTGAAGGTGTAGTCTGCGCCCCATTCGGCGTACTCCCTGCCGAAGATGGGGTTATGCGCGAGCAGGAGGGTCTCTCCTCGCGGGAAGCCGACCATTTCGCGGATATCGTCGGCGGTTATCCTGTCGAGGTCACGGTAGCTGCGCCCCTTCTTGTAGGTCGTGTAGTGCGGCTCAATGCCGCAGATATTGAATATCCTGCCGCCGATCTCCACGCTTGCGGAGCTGTTCCGCAGGAGCACAACGTCCGTCTCCGCGAGCATTTTCAGCAGCTTCTCCTGCTCATTTTCGGGGAGGCTCTGCTCGTGGTTGCCGAAAATCATATACACAGGCGCGATCCTGCACAGCTCGTTCAAGAGCCCGCGGTCGATGGTGAAATCGGTCTCCGTCCGCGAAACGAGGTCTCCCGTGACGAAGATTAGGTCGGGCTTCTCGTGCTCTATGCGGTAGGCGATGAGCATATTATCGCCCTGATAGCGCTTTTTGTGGATATCGGATATCTGCGCTATACGCAGCCTATTGCCGAGCTTCACGCGCCTGACTGTCAGCAGTATAAAGTTCTCGCACAGGAGATACGCGAGCATAACGACCGCTATTGCTATCAATATCGTGACAACGTATCTCATGGTCATCTCCTCGCTTTGTCGCAGGCTTTCAGCACGGGCACATCGACGAGCGCGAAAGCGCACAGGTACGCCGACGTGACGGCAATCCTGCCCGAATACAGGGATATGAGCTCGCGGACAGTCCCCGTGTACTCCCTATCCGCGCTGAACGTGCTTATCTGCGGGTCGCCGAGATAGACCGCCACAGTAACGAATATTCCCAGCAGCAGGGGGACTGCCGCTGAGAATATGAACACAAATATGCGCGAATAGCCGCTGTTTCCGCCCGCATCGAGCTGCACGAAGTGGTACATCGCGCACAGCAGCAGCGGCGTTATGAGAGCCACCCACCACGGGTAGCCTATCTTTTCAAACGCGAACCAGTCAAGGAACTGGCAGAAAAGGCTCAGCACGGTCATGACAGCCGCCGAGAAGGGCGACTGCCTGAACCTGAGAGCCGTATTTTCGCTGTTTTTACTCATCGTCGTTATCGTCGGGGTCAGCCTCGATGACTACCTCGTTTTTCTCCTCCTCGGCAGCCTCAGCCTCAGCGGCTTTAGCCTGCTCGTCGGTGAGCTGCTCGACCTTCTCGGTCTCGGCGGAGTCGTCATGCTCGGCACGCGTGAACGCAACGACATTCGCGCCCTCGCTGAGCTTCATCACGCGTACGCCCTTGGCGATACGACCCATGATACGGATGTCGCTCGAAAGGATGCGGATAATGATACCGTCGCTTGAAACGAGGATGATATCGTCCTCCTCGTCGACGATCTTGATATTGCAGACGTGACCGCGCACGTCGTCGACCTTATAGTTGGTGAGACCGTAGCCGCCTCTGTTCTGAATGCGGTAGCTTTCGAGAGCCGTACGCTTGCCGTAGCCGTTCTCGGTGACGGTGAGGAGAGCCGCACCCTCGCGGACTCTTGCCATGCCCACTACGTAGTCGCCCTCGCGGAGCTTTATAGCCCTCACACCGTGAGCGGAGCGCGACATAGCGCGGATCTTCTCTTCTTCAAGGCGGATAGCCATACCGTTGTGGGTAGCGACGAATACCTGCGCGCTGCCGTCGGTCATGCGGACGCCTGCTATCTCGTCGCCCTCGTCGAGACCGATGGCGATAAGACCGTTCTTGCGCACGTTCTTGTAAAGCGAGAGGTTGGTGCGCTTTATTTTGCCGTTCTTGGTGACCATTACGATGAACTGCTCATCGCTGAAATCGGTACACTTTATCATCGCGGCAATTTTCTCGTTCTCGGTGAGCGGCAGCAGATTTATGAGGTTGAAGCCGCGTGAAGCCTTCGAGCCGTCGGGCACCTCATAGCACTTGAGCTTGTACATTATGCCCTTGTTGGAGATAAAGAGGATATTGTCGTGAGTACCGCAGATGAACATGGTATCGACGAAGTCCTCCTCGCGCTGCTTCATGCCTGTGATACCGCGTCCGCCGCGGCGCTGGGTCTTATACTCGGTAACGGGCATACGCTTGATGTAGCCGTTATTGGTGAGCGTAACGACGCAGTCCTCCTCGGGGATAAGGTCCTCGATGTCGACCTCGCCCGATACGGACTCGATATCCGTGCGGCGAACGTCGCTGAACTTCTTGCGGATAGCATTGAGGTCGTCCATGATTATCTGATAAACGCGGTTTACGTCCGCGAGGATATCCTCATAGTCGGATATCTTGGTGAGCAGACCGTACAGCTCGTCGGTTATCTTCTGTCTCTCGAGACCTGTGAGGGCACCGAGCCTCATCTGCACGATAGCCTCAGCCTGTTCCTCGGAGAGACCCATCTGGTGCTCGATGTGCAGCCCCGTGAAGTCATACTGCGTCCTGTCGAGCAGCGCGGACATATCCACCTCCTTGAAGCGCTCTATCATGCGCTCCTTAGCCTCGGGGATATTGCTGCTGCTGCGGATTATCTGAATTACCTCGTCGATGTAGTCAGCCGCGAGCACGAAGCCCTGCAAGATGTGGGCACGCTCGAGCGCCTTGCGGAGGTCGAAACGCGTCCTGCGCTGGATTACATCTACTTGGAAGTCGAGGTAGTGCTGGAGCATCTGCTTGAGCGTGAGAATCTTCGGCTCGCCGTTGACGAGAGCGAGCATGATGATACCGACGGTGTCCTGCAATTTCGTCATCGCAAACAGCTTATTGAGGACGATATTGGGTATAGCGTCCTTTTTGAGCTCAATAACGATACGCATACCGTCCTTGTCGGACTCGTCGCGCAGGTAGTAGATACCGTCGAGGCGCTTGTCCTTGCAGAGCTGATTTATATTCTTGAGGATAAGGGTCTTGTTGACCATATAGGGTATCTCGTCGACGATGATACAATTCCTGCCGCCGATCTCCTCGAAGTGAGTGCGGCTGCGGAGGATTATCTTGCCTCGACCGGTACCGTAAGCGGCGCGTATGCCTGCCTTGCCCATGATGATACCGCCCGTCGGGAAGTCAGGACCCTTGATGTTCTCCATGAGCTGGTCCATGGAGCAGTCGGGGTCGTCAATGAGGAGCTGCAGCGCATCTATGACCTCTCCGAGGTTGTGGGGAGGTATATTCGTCGCCATACCTACAGCGATACCCGTCGAGCCGTTGACGAGCAGGTTAGGGAAGCGCGACGGCAGGACTACAGGCTCCTTGAGACGGTCGTCGTAGTTGGGTGCGAAGTCGACAGTTTCCTTGTTGATATCGGTGAGCATATCGAGGGTAATTTTCGCCATTTTCGCCTCGGTATAACGGTAAGCGGCAGCCTTATCGCCGTCGATGGAGCCGAAGTTACCGTGACCGTCGACGAGTGGGTACCTCATCGAGAAGTCCTGCGCGAGACGAACGAGCGCGTCGTAGACGGCGGCATCACCGTGCGGATGATACCTGCCGAGCACGGCGCCGACGGTATCGGCGCACTTACGGTACGCCTTATCGGGAGTAAGACCGTTCTCGTGGAGCGTATAGAGGATACGCCTGTGAACGGGCTTGAGACCGTCCCTTACGTCGGGCAAGGCTCTTGATACGATTACCGACATCGCGTACTGGAGCATGGAATTTTCCATCTCGTTGACTATCTCGGAATGTATTACCTTGGAATTGTCATTGTAAAGCAAGATTTTTACCTCCTGTATGTGATAGAGCTCAGAGCTCTGAAAAAGGCTTTATTTAGCGGGAGCGAGCTTTCTGATGATATCACGCTCGGGCTCGCTGAACTTCTCCTTCGGAATGATGTAGAACACCTGCTTGCCGTAAAGAAGCAGGAAGAACCCGTCATATTCGAGCACCCTCATTTTCTCATCAATGGGGATACGGGTCGGCTCTAGCGGAGCCTCCTCCTCAGCGGGAGCGTCGTCCCCGTCTTCTTCCTCCTCGATACCGTCGGGAGCTGAGACCGTCGCGATATCGACGAAGCCGTCCCCCACTCCAATGCGGTAGACGGGGTCGCCCATCTCCTGCACAGTCTCGGTGAGCGAGCGCCTTATCCTGCGCGGGTTGTACCACTCCCTGAACGCGAGCGCGAGGCAGAGCACGATGAGGATATAGGCGAAGTAGTTGCTGTTGTCCTTGAACGCGGCGTACACGAAATCCGCAGCAAGGACGAGGAAAATCGCCATAAAGATGTAATTTTTGGGGTACACGTATTTTTTCTGATAGGCACGGTAAGCCTCTCTGAACGTACCCGCAGGAATGCTGTATTCCTTCTCGAGGATATATTTATCTTCCATTTCGTTTTGTATCTCCGTTATCCTTCTGTAGGGGCGGATAATATCAGCCCGTAAATGATGTTATCTTTCGTAGGGGCGAACCCATGTGTTCGCCCGCAATAATGCGGTTTTTTAGACGGGCGCACACGCGGGTGCGCCCCTACGAAATGATCATATATCAAGATTCTGCGCAAATTTGGCGTTCTTCTCGATGAAGAGGCGGCGCGGCTCGACCTTGTCGCCCATGAGTATCGAGAAGGTCTCGTCGGCGCGGAGGGCGTCCTCCATTTCTATCTTGACGATAGTGCGGTTCTCGGGGTCCATGGTGGTCTCCCAGAGCTGTTCGGGGTCCATCTCACCGAGACCCTTGTAGCGCTGAGTCTCGACCTTGAACTTGCCGTTCTCGGAGAGCTCCGCGATGTACTTATCGCGCTCCTCGTCGGAGAAGGCGTAGCAGACCTTCTTATTGCGCTCGACGCGGTAGAGCGGCGGCTGAGCGATGTAAACGTTGCCGTTCGTGATGAGCGGGCGCATATAGCGGAAGAAGAACGTGAGCAGGAGCGTGCGGATATGCATACCGTCGACATCGGCATCGGCCATGATGATGACCTTGCCGTAGCGGAGCTTCTCTATATCGAAGTCCTCGCCGATGCCCGTACCGAGGGCGGTAACGACGGGCTCGAGCTTGTCGTTGCCGTAGATACGGTCGATACGCGCCTTCTCGACGTTGAGCATCTTGCCCCACAGCGAGAGTATCGCCTGATATTTACGGTCACGACCCTGCTTTGCGGAGCCTCCCGCCGAGTCTCCCTCGACGATGTATATCTCGGTATAGCGTGCGTCGCGCTCGGAGCAGTCCGCGAGCTTCTCGGGCATTGAGGCGTTGCCGAAAGCGTTCTTCTTGCGCTCGGCTTCACGGGCGCGCTTAGCGGCTTCTCTCGCCCTGTATGCGGACAGGCACTTCTCGAAAATTATATTTGCGGTCTCGGGGTTCTCCTCGAGGAAGTTCATGAGCTTTTCGGTGACGAGCTTCTCAACGAACGGCTTCACCTCGGGATTTCCGAGTCTTCCCTTGGTCTGACCCTCGAACTCGCACTCCGTGAGCTTGACTGACACGATAGCGGTCAATCCCTCGAGCACGTCCTCTTTTCTCAGGCTCTCTATCTCCTTCTTGGGAGCGTCCTTGCCCTTCTTGGAGCTTTCCTTCTCCTTGAATTTGCCGAACTTCTTGCCGTACTCGTTAATTACCTTGACAAGGGCATTTTTGAAGCCCGTCTCGTGGGAGCCGCCGTCCTTGGTGTGAATATTATTCGCGAACGAGAGCACTACCTCGTTGTAGCTGTCGTTGTACTGCATGGCAATTTCCGCGAAGGAGTCGCCCTGCATACCCGATACGTATATGACCTCGCCGCCGAGAGCCTCATATCCGCGGGTAGTGTGGATATGCTCGACGAACTGGCGTATACCGCCCTCATAGTGGAGGGTCTCGCCGATGATGTTGTCGTCATCGCGCTTATCGGAGAAGATTATCTTAATGCCCGCATTGAGGAAAGCCTGCTCGCGGAGCCTTTTCAGCAGTATCTCGTACTCGTAGACGGTAGTCTCGAATATTTCGCTGTCAGCCTTGAACGTAACGGAGGTACCCGTCTCGTCGGTATCGCCGATGACCTTGAGCTCCTCGTCGTAGTGACCGCGCTCGAAGCGCTGGAAGTAAACGTGCTGACCGTCCTTGACAGTGAGCTCGAGCCATTCCGAGAGCGCGTTAACAACGGACGCACCGACGCCGTGCAGACCTCCCGATACCTTATAGCCGCCGCCGCCGAACTTACCGCCCGCGTGGAGGATAGTATAAACGACGGTCGCCGCTGAGATGCCCTCCTTGGGGTGTATACCGACGGGTATACCGCGACCGTTATCGGAAACGCGGATGATATCGCCCTTGAGTATCTCGACGGTAATCTCGGTGCAGTAGCCCGCGAGAGCTTCGTCGATGGAGTTATCCACAATTTCGTAAACGAGGTGGTGGAGACCGCTCGGACCTGTCGAACCGATGTACATACCGGGTCGCTTGCGGACAGCCTCGAGACCCTCGAGAATTTGTATATCGTTCTCGTCGTAATTGTTATTCTGCTGACTCATGATTTACCTCCATGAATTTTGGTTATATATATCATTAGCCCAATTAACAGGGTTATTGTCGATGTATTGCCATATTTCGCGGAATTCTGTCTCATTCCGTATTATACGGTCGTGATAAGAACGCTGCCAGATATTGAATCCTACCCTTTTATTCACAAATCTTTTCAATGTCGATACAATTGACGGTATCGCTGCATTTGTAGGGGACGGCGTCCTCGACGTCCCACACATAATTCTATCGTCATCGAATAAATCAACAATCATATGAAAATGGTCGGGCATGATAACATATTTTATGATTTTTGAATTCGTGTAAATCGAATTCATTTCAATTATCTGTTCATTCAAAATATTACCGTATTCGGTCAATTTCGTTATGGGGACGTCGAGGACGCCGTCCCCTACACCATGTATTTCCGCCAAATACGGAAACCTGTCTTTCGTACAAACCGTGATGAAATACAGACCGTTCGACGAATAATCGTAATATTTCAGGCGGTTCAGTTTCCTGTCATTTGGTTCCATATCTTAATTATCACGCGCCTACAGCCCGCCGCCCTCGGCGAGTCGTTTTTTCAGCGTACTTGCGGCAAGCTGGGAGACATAGACTCTGTTCCTGCCGTTTTTCTCGGTGATAATGAAGCTTTTCGGGAGCTCATACGTCGCATAGAAGACCTCGCGATTTTTCTCCGCCCGTTCGAGGAGCCTGTTCGTGAAGCCCGAAACGGTAGTATTATCCATATCGAAAATGCCGACGATGTCGCGCACGTCCACGGAGTAGTTATTCCCGATGTGAAGATAAATCGTCCTTTTCATCAATGAGCCTGCCTCCGCTGATACGCATAATTTTTCCCTTTATCTCGGGGAGCAGCGCCCCCTCGTTGGGAGTGGTGAGGAAGACCTGCATATCCTTTATCATATCGAAGATGAAGCGCTGACGCCGCTCGTCGAGCTCGCCCATGACGTCATCGAGAAAGATGACGGGCGACTCCTTTGAGCGCTTCATGAAAATCTCAGCCTGCGCGAGCTTCATAACGAGCGCGGCGCTTTTTATCTGACCCTGCGAGCCGTAGTCGCGGGCGCTGACGCCGTTTATCTTGACGAGTATCTCGTCGCGGTTGACGCCCGAGTGTGTCGAGCCCGTGCGGATATCGTACTCCTCTGTTTCGCGGAGCTTGCGGTAGTACTGCTCAACAGCCTGCTCGTCGCACGGCCGCTGCATATCCTCGCTTCGGAACACATTCGACCGATATTCGAGCTCGAGGATCTCCTCGCCGCCCGAGATGGTGCGGTAGAGCTCGCCGCAGATGGAGTTTATCCTCGCGACGTACTCATTACGCATATAGGAGATGACAGCGCCCTCGCGGGCAGCCTGCCTGTCCCATATATCGAGTATCCCGCGGTCGGTATTGCCCTGCATGATACCTTTGAGGAGGGCATTTCGCTGATTCATTACAGCATTGTGCTTATTCAGGTGCACGACCGACACAGGATTGAGCTGCGAAGCCGCCATATCAATGAAGCTGCGTCTTTTTTCGGGCGAGCCCTTGATGATGTCGACGTCGTCGGGAATGAACGCGATGCACTTGAAAACGTCGAACAGCGCCCTCGCGCCCTTCTGCTTCACGCCGTTGAGCGTTATCTGCTTAGGCGAGGTCTGACTGCGCGTCATCTCGAACTCTATCTTCTGCTCGCGCACGCTGTCGCGAATCTTCAGCTTAGCGGACATCCTGTTGCCCGTCAGGCAGATATAATCCTTTTCCTTCGAGCCTCGGAAGCTCTTGCACCCCGAGAGTATCCACATCGCCTCGAGCAGATTTGTCTTGCCCTGAGCGTTCGGACCGACGATGATGTTATATTTCGGGTCGGGCTCGAAGAATACCTCCGAGAGGTTCTTGAAGCCGTCTATCTCGGCGCAGGTGATTATCAAACTACCTTTACCTCGCCGCCGCCCTCAAGCTTCACGACGTCGCCGCTTCTTATTTTTTTGCCCCTCATGGTACAGACCTCGCCGTTGACGAGTACGTGTCCGTCCTGAATGAGCATTTTCGCCTCGCCGCCCGAACCGACGAGCGAAGCGAACTTGAGAAGCGCGTCGAGCTTAATAAATTCGGTACTTATCTTGATTTCTTCCGCCATTGTTGCTCCCTTTCCCATGTAGGGAACGCCGCCTCGGCGTTCCTTAATTTTTGTGGGGGACGGCGTCCCCGACGTCCCATAAATAACGGCTAAAGCCTCAGTTACGCAGCTGAATGGGCATAATGAGGAAGATATAGCTCTCGCCCTCGAGCGGGAGTATCTCAATTACCTTCATCGCGCCGTTGAAGCGGACTCTTATCTTGTCGCCCTCGGCAGCGCGGAGCGCCTCGAGAATGAGCTTGTTATTGAAGCCGATAGTGACGGTCTCGCCCGAGATATCGGCGGAAATAGCGTCGTTTACCCTGCCTATGCTGGTGCGGCAGCTTATCTTGATAACGCCGTTCTCGACCTCGCAGCGTATCGGCGACTTGTTCTTGTCGTCGATGATGAGGGAGCAGCGCTCGAGGCTCGTCACGAAGTCCTTCTTGCTGACGATGACCTCGGTCTTGTAGCTCGTGGGAATACTGAGCTTATAGTTGTGGAAAGCGCCCTCGAGCAGACGCGAGATAACGAAAACATTGTTCACCTCGAAGATGATATGCCTGTCGTTGACGCAGACGGTGCAGTTCTTATCGTCGTCGTCCCTGATAAGGGTCGAGACCTCCTGCAGCGCCTTCTTCGGCACAACGAAGTGGTAATCCTCCTTGCTGTCGGTGAGCTCGCACCTGATAGCGAGGCGGAAGCCGTCAATAGCCACGAGGTTGAACTTACCGCCCTCGATGTCGAAGAGCTCGCCCGTGAGAATGGGCTTGCTCTCGTTGAGGGACGCCGCATAGCTCGTCATATTTATCATCGAGCGGAGCGTCGTAGCCTTCACCGCGAAGCTCCTCTGATTGTCGACAACGGGGAGCTCGGGGTACTCGTCGGCGGCGATGCCCGAGAAGCTGCACTCGGTAGCGGCGGACGAAATATTGATAACGTTGTTCTCATCGACCTCTATAGTGACCTCATCGCCGGGCATTTTCCTTACGAACTCGCTGAACAGCCTTGTGTTGACAACGAACTCATAGCTGTCAGACGTATTAGCGATGATAGTAGTTCTGATACCCATTTCGAGGTTATAGCCTGTAAGCTCCACAGTATTGGGCGAGACCTTCACCCTTATACCCTCGAGAGCCTGAATAGTTGATTTCTGAGGCACGGCACGTGAAACGTTGCTGATAGCCTCACTGAGAGCATCTCTGTCACAAATAAACCTCATAAGATAATTACCTCCATGGCACATCACACCTCACGTAAATAATAAGATATGATATAGATAAAATTATAGTAGTATTAGTAGGGGCGGTGGAAATGTTAGGACAAGCCCCTTTCCGCTGTTTCAAGGGCAAAGCTCGTCCACACTGCCACCTTGATAACTTCTTGAAACTGTTCACACTTCACACCCCTCGCCTTCCGACTGTTGACGGAGTCGAAAACGGTTGAGTTGAAGTTGAAGAAAAGTGAAGAAAACTGTTGATAATACAGATAGTGATAATAATTTTGACTTCAACACAAAGTTGACAGTTGAAGTATGTCGGTTGATAAGGTTGAAACTCGGACATGACCGCCATAAAATGCGGGAGTCTACCCCACAAAGTTTTCAACATAATGTTTAATTCCGAGTTGAAACAGAAATTTTCAACCTTTCCAACGAGTAAAACTCGGTTGAAACAATAACATGCAGGGGCGCCGCCCCTGCACCCCGCAAGCCTTTGAAAAGGCTTGAGTGAAACTTTCGGCTTCGCGCCGTTGTTTATAAGCAGCGGAGGATCTTTCCGCGATTCTTACGTGTAGGGGACGCCGCCCTCGGCGTCCCGCTTATCCGCGCGGCTTAAGATTTGCTCTTATCGCGAATATTCTTGATGATATCGTTAACGAGGTTGCTGAGGTTCTGGTCCTTCTGGATAGCCTCGGTGACGCTGTTGACGGAGTAAACGATAGTTGAGTGGTCACGTCCGCCGAACTCGGTACCGATAGACGCGAGCGGCATCTGCGTTATCTCCCTCACGACGTATATCGCGACCTTACGCGCGATAGACACCTGCTGCGAGCGCTTATTGGAGCGCAGGTCCTCGGGCGAAACGCCGTAGACGGTGGATACCTCGGAGATGATCTTTTCAACAGTTATCGGAATAGGCTGTTCATCGGTGAGCACGTCGCGGATAACGCTCTGAGCCATGGAAATGGTGATAGGGCTTCCCGCGAAGTGGTTGAGAGCCTTGAGGCGGATAACAGCGCCCTCGAGCTGACGGATATTGGATTTCAGGCGATTTGCCATGAATTCGGATACCTCAGCGGGCATCTTCATATCGAGGAGTTCGCTCTTGCGGTTGATGATAGCTAGCCTTGTCTCGTAGTCGGGAGCGGAGATATCGGCGATAAGACCGCCCTCGAAGCGTGTACGGAGCCTTGATTCGAGGGTAATGAGCTCCTTCGGCGGCTTATCGGAGGTGATTACTATCTGCTTGCCCTCCTGGTGGAGCTTGTAGAAGGTGTGGAAGAACTCCTCCTGCATACGCTCCTTGCCCGCGAAGAACTGGATATCGTCGATGAGGAGGATATCGGCATTGCGGTACTTCTCCTGAAAGTCGGAGATGAGGTTATTCTTTATCGCGGAGATGAGGTCGTTTCCGAAGGTTTCACTTGTTACGTAAACTATGTTGAAATCGGGGTGATTTTTTCTTACCTCGTTGGCGATAGCGGTGATGAGGTGGGTCTTGCCCATACCCGACGGACCGTAGATAAACAGCGGGTTATAGCCCGAGATCTCGCGCTCACCGCAGTTTTTAGCCACGGACTTACTGCACGCGAGGGCGAAGCTGTTCGACGGACCCTCGATGAAGGTATCGAAGGTATAGTCATAGTTTGCGAATTTATAGGACTTCTCGAGCTCGGCGTTTTTCTTTTCGAGCTCGTCGTCGGTGGGAATTTTGCCGCTGATATCGGGCTCATCGGATTCAACATTGATGATGATGTTTACGTTGAGACCGAGCACATTGAGGAAAGCCTCGCTGAGCACCGATATGTAGGTAGTGATGACGATATTTCTCTGAAACTCCGTATCTACGCTGAAAACAGCGTCCTTGCCGTCGAAGCTGACGGTCTTGAGGGGATCTATCCAGGTCTTCATGGCGATAGCGGGGATCTTCTCGTTATCGCGGCAGTATTGCTTGATGTTTTCAAAAACTTCCTCGAAAGAGTTCATAAATAAACCTCCGTATGAAAATAAAAAATCGGGAGCGTCGGTCAAGGCTTCAGAGCGGCTGACGTGAGTGACCGAGGTCGTACTCCCCTATATTATTATATAGTATATTATAACATATAGGTATAAAAAAAGCAAGCGATTTTCTATGTGCGAGAGATAGAAAAAGCGGCATTTGTATCAACGTCTATTAAGCAAATTGTTGAAAACTTTGTTGAAATGGCGCCGCTGTGTTAAAAAGCGGCGTTCTTGGCTCAGAATAAAGGAAAGCGGGCTGTTGAAAGTGACTTTTCGACACCTGTGCAAACAGCCTTTCAACAGCTTTTTTCAACATACTGACAGGTTTTGAACCGCCGCCTGTTAGTTCGCAGGCATAGCCCATACCCGCGCAAACGCGCGTATACAGGCAAAAGCGGGGCATACGCCAAATTGATAAAAAGGCTGAGTGTTGAAAGAGCGGACTTTGTTCAGAATCATCAAAAATGCGGAAAATCAAAAAAAATTTCGGAAATTGCTTGACATACGCGGAATAATGAAGTATAATCTTATAGTGTAACGCGTACAGAGTGTACGCCCGTACTGCAATTAGGAGTCGGTCAACAGAGCGGCTCTTGTATAACGTTTGAGAAGAGAGGAGGACACTGAATATGAAAAGAACATATCAGCCTAAGAAGCTCCACAGAAAGAAGGAGCACGGCTTCATGAAGAGAATGGCTACTAAGAACGGCAGAAAGGTTTTAGCTCGTAGAAGATCTAAGGGCAGAGCAAGATTAACTCACTGACGACGCTGACCACAAAAATTTTAATTTTTGTGGTCTTTTTTGTTAATAGCCATCAGTTAACAGCTTACTTGGAAAAAAATTATGCTTTATACGGAAACCCTCAAGGATAACAAGGACTTTCTGAATCTGTACAAAAGGGGACGCTATATCCCCTCAAAATATTCCGTGATATATGTCAGACCCAACGGCCGCCCCTTCAACCGCCTCGGTATCACCGCGGGCAAGAAGATAGGCAACGCCGTCCACAGGAACAGGGCAAAGCGCCTGATAAGGCTCGCCTACCGCGAGTCTGAGGTCGCCATGCCGATAGGTATCGACATCGTTATCGTAGCGCGCGCACACATCTGCGAGATCAAATCGGACGAATACTGCGCGTACATGAGAAAGTACGGAGTCAGCGAGATAGAGAAGATTCTCAGAAAGATAAAATGAAGTTTATCGTAATTTCACTTATAAAGTTTTACAGGAGATTCATCTCCCCTCTTACGCCGCCCAAGTGTAAATATTACCCAACGTGCAGCTCATATGCGCTGACAGCCGTCGAGCGCTTCGGAGCGATAAGAGGCACGGCTCTTGCGGTGTGGAGGATACTGCGGTGCAATCCGTGGTCTATGGGAGGCATAGACTATGTCCCCGAGAGGTTCACCTTTAAAGTGAAAAAGTACGATTATACGAAGGACTTTCCGTCAGATGAGCAGACCTGAAAAGACCCGCACAATGGAGAGGTATGAAAATTGAATTTCTTATATGACCTTATCGGTATACCGTTCGGCTATCTGATGAGCCTTATCTACAGTATAGTGCCGAACTACGCGATAGCAATAATCATCTTTACACTCGTCACCAAGCTGCTGCTCTTCCCCGTCAACTACAAGACGCAGAAGAACGCAGCGAGAATGCAGCTTTTGCAGCCCAAGCTTGAAAAGATAAAGAAGGCTTACGAGAGCAACCCCCAGCGCCTGCAGGAGGAGCAGCAGAAGCTCTACCAGCAGGAGGGCATCAACCCGATGGGCTCGTGTCTGCCGATGTTCGTGCAGATGTTCCTGCTCTTCGGCGTTATCGACGTTGTATACAAGCCGATAACCCATATCCTGCACATCACCAAGTCGGTAAGAGTAGCCGCGATAGAGAAGGCGTCAGAGCTTGCAGTCAAGTTCGGCGACGTAAACGGCGGCAAGGAGTTCACCTCCGCCAACCTCAGGAGCGAGCTTCTCACAGCAGAGGTGCTCGAGAAGCACCCCTCGGACTTCACTGATTTCGCCGAGAACTTCTTCCAAAAGGTATCGGACTTCTCGGATACGTTCAGCGTATTCGGTGCTAACCTCGGCAAAACGCCCGAGTTCCACCCCGAGACATGGACAAGGGAAGCTTTCATACTTTTCCTTATCCCCTTCCTTGCAGGACTTGCACAGCTCATATTCTCGGTATATTCACAGATACATCAGAAGAGAACGAATCCTCAGGCTCAGGCGGCAGGCGGCGGCTGTATGACAGCGATGACGCTCCTCATGCCCGTGTGGTCGATATGGATAGCGTTCGAGGTACCCGCAGGCGTCGGCTTCTACTGGATATTCTCCTCGCTCTTCAGCTTTGTTATCACCTTCGCGCTCAACTGCTACTTCACCAAGGACAGGATAGCCGCGATAAACGAGAAGGAAAAGCAGAAGGCAAAGGAATACGCCGAGAAGCACCCCGGCAAGAAGACCTTCATGCAGCGCATGATGGAGTCCCAGCAGGCTGCACTCGAGCAGCAGGGCGGCGCTCCGAGAGTCGATGAGAACGGCGAGAAGATATCGCGCTCCGAGCAGAACAAGAAGGACCGCGACAGAATAAACGAAGCACGTAAGCGTATGGCTGAGAAATACGGCGACGAATACGATGACAATAACAACGAGGAATAAAAACAAGGAGGTATTGGAAATGACTGAGATTTTCACAGCAAAAACAGTCGAGGAAGCCAAGAATTTAGCAGCTCAGAAGTTCGGCAAGAGCATAAGCGACATCAGATTCGAGATAATTGAAGAGGGCAAGAAGGGCGGATTTCTCGGACTCGGCGCCAAGGACGCAAAGGTCAAGGCAACGTATGAGGAGGCAGCTCCCGCAGCAGCCCCCGCACCCGTAATTGAAAAGGCAGCAGAAAAGGCAGCCGAGACAGTTGCAGCACCCGTCGAGGCGGCTGTAACAGCTCCCGAAGCACCCGCAGAGGCACCCGCAGCCGAGCCCGCAGCTCCCGCAGCAGAGGCACCCGCCGCTGAGGAAGAGGAGGAGGACTTCTCGCTCGACAGCTTCACACTCATAGAGAACGAGTCGGACTACGACCCCAAGGTAAAGATAGCGAAGGACTACATCACGAGCATTCTCCGCGCCATGGGCATAGACGCCGAGTTCACGGTATATCAGAACGAAACAGGCGCAGTGATAAACATCGAGAGCGACAACAACGGCACAATAATCGGCAGACGCGGCGAGACGCTCGATTCTATCCAGTACCTCTGCTCGATAATCGCAAACAAGGGCGACAAGGACTATTTCCGCATCACGATAGACTGTCTCGGCTACAGGAGCAAGCGCAAGGAGACCCTTGAGCAGCTCGCAAAGAAGGTAGCGAAGTCGGTGCTCAGAACGGGCAGAAGCCAGCCCCTCGAGCCGATGAATCCCTACGAGAGACGCGTTATCCACTCGGCAATATCGAAGATAGAGGGCGTATCCTCGCGCTCGGTAGGCGAAGAGCCCTACAGGAAGATAATAATTTCCTCTAACAATCCCAAGGCAGGCGGACGCGGAGGACGCGGCAGAAACAACCGCGACGACAGACGCGGAGGCGGCAGAGGCAACGGACGCCGCAGAGAGAGACGCGAGCCGTTCGAGCCGAGAGCAATAGACCTCTCGACATCGTTCGAGAAGGACTACAAGA
>JAUMVH010000027.1 GCA_030530245.1 Ruminococcus sp. | reverse complement strand
ATTCCATGTAGTTGAGAACGGCTACGAGGCTCTTGAGTTTGACGCAGTCCTCAAGACGGGCAAGCTCATAGTTAAGAACAGCCAGTCGTCATCTTCCGACAGCTACGTCGATGAGAAGTTCATCGTTACACCCGAGGATAAGGAAGTAAATGCAGGCGAAACAGTCACAGTAGGTATCTATGCAGAGAACGGAAGCAACCGCAAGGCTGGTCAGTTCGTTGCTCAGGTCATTGATGCCAACCTTCCCATTGACGGCGCAACAGCAACAATGACGAGCCTCAGATGTACCGCAGTTGCTACAAAGCCCGAGTATAAGGCTATCAACGGCACATGGTACTGCGATACTCTCGACTCGGGTGAGCCTCAGGAGATCGACGCTTCCAAGCCTGTTGCCAAGTTCGACATCACAGTTCCCGCAGACGCAAAGGCGGGCACATATGAGTGGAAGCTTGACAGATTCCATGTAGTTGAGAACGGCTACGAGGCTCTTGAGTTTGACGCAGTCCTCAAGTCAGGTAAGCTCATAGTCAAGGGCGGCGGAGACGGCTTTATGCTCGGCGATGTCAATTTCGACGGCAAGGTAGATGCCAAGGACGCTTCTCTCATACTCGTTGCTTACTCAAAGGCTTCAACAGGCGGAGAGTATGGCTTCACTGAGAATCAGGAGAAGGCTGCCGAGGTCAACGGCGACGGCAAGATAGACGCAAAGGACGCTTCGGCTATCCTCGCGTACTACGCAATGGTATCGACAGCTACGGGCGATGTACCCTCACTGAGCGAGTATCTGAAGAACAAGTGATAATAGCTCTGCAAACAACGATATAAAGTAAAATATCCGCCCATAGCGTGCTGCCCTTAGCGGAAAAGCGGGCTACCGTGCCGTAAACTTACGGTTCATATTCGGTAACCTGCGGATCGGCTAAAGGGACACCCATTAGTGGGCGGATATTTTTAAATCCGTGTAATGCAGAAGAAGGGAGTGCGATACTATGAACAGACTCGATTTTTTGATAGATCACCTTATTTCGGAAAGGCAGGATATCGGCGGGATAGAGATACCCGAAGATGAAGCGGAAAAATTTCGGCTTTACCGAAGCCTCGTGAATATCCGTCCTGCGTGGGAAGCGGACGAGGACTTTTTGCAGGCTGAGGACGAATATCTCACCGAGCTGACCGCGAGCAAGGGCATTACCGATATTGCAGACCTATCGCCCGCAGAGGACGGCATCTGTCTGTGGAAGGGCGATATTACCACGCTGAAATGCGGTGCTATCGTAAACGCTGCAAATTCGGGAATGACGGGCTGCTGGCAGCCGTGCCACTCCTGTATCGACAATTGTATCCACACCTTTGCAGGCGTGCGTCTGCGGTACGAATGCGACCGTATCATGCAGGAGCAGGGTCACGAAGAACCGACGGGAATGGCGAAGCTCACACGAGCCTACAACCTGCCCTGCGACTATGTGATCCACACTGTCGGACCGATAGTGCAGGGGCGGCTCACCGAGGAGCACTGCCGACTGCTCGAGAGCTCCTACAAAAGCTGCCTTGAGCTTGCCGTGCAGAACAGTATCGACAGTATCGCCTTTTGCTGTATCTCGACGGGAGTGTTCGGCTTCCCGCAGTATAAGGCGGCGGAGATCGCGGTGCGGACGGTCAGGGAGTTCCGCAAAAGCAGCGGCATAAAGGTAATTTTCAATGTGTTCAGGGAGGACGACCATGAAATATACAAAGGATTACTCGGCTGAGATCGAGCGCCTGAAAAAGGAGATAGACACCGCCGACGCGATCGTCATCGGCGCGGGCGCGGGACTTTCGACTGCCGCGGGCTTCACTTATTCGGGCGAAAGATTCGAGCGCTTCTTCTCCGACTTTGAAGCAAAATGCGGCTTCCACGATATGTACTCTGGCGGCTTTTTCCCGTTTGAAACGCCCGAGGAAATGTGGGCGTACTGGTCACGTTTCATCTGGTGCAACCGCTACATGGACGTTGACAACGGTACATACAAGGCGCTGTTTGAGCTGATGAAGAATAAGAACTATTTTGTCATCACCACCAATGTGGACCACCAATTCCGGAAGGCAGGCTTTGACAAGTCGAGGCTGTTCTACACGCAGGGCGATTACGGTCTGTTCCAGTGCAGCGAACCGTGCCACGATAAGACCTATGACAACGAGAAAATTGTCAAGGCTATGCTCGACTCTCAGCAGGATATGAAGATACCCACCGAGCTGATACCGAAGTGCCCGAAATGCGGAAAGCCCATGGCGATGAACCTCAGAAGCGACGATACATTCGTCGAGGACGAGGGCTGGCACAAGGCGGCACAGCTGTATAACGACTTCCTGCACGCTCACGAGGGAGAGCATATCCTGTTTCTGGAGCTTGGCGTAGGCTACAACACGCCTGTCATCATCAAGTACCCGTTCTGGAAAATGACAGAGCGGAATCCGCGGGCGGTCTATGCCTGCCTGAACTTCGGCGAGGCGTATGCTCCCGATAAAATAGCGGCGCAGAGTATCTGCATAGACGCTGATTTTGGCTATGTACTGAATAAGCTGATGTTATAATGCCTTCAAGGAGACAAAGAAGGTATTGCGTCCGTTCTCGCTTTCTGCCCATATTTTTCCGTTGTGCTCGCTGACTATGCTCTCGGCGATGGATAGCCCGAGCCCGTAGCTCTGCCCGTCATTTCTCGCCTTATCCACGCGGTAGAAGCGCTTGAATATGTCCTGACACTCCTTCTTCGAGAGCGGAGCGCCGAGCCCCGAGACCGACAGGAGACAGCTCGCCGACTGACGCTTCAGCCTGACCGTCACATTATCGGCCGGGTCGGAGTATTTCAGGGCGTTGTCAAGCAGTATATTCATCACCTGCCTTAGCTTGTCCCTGTCGCCCTCGACTGTAAGTCCCTCGTCGATATCGGCTGAAAGCTCCATATCGTTCTCGTAGAACAGCGGCTCAAACGGCAGTATACAGTCGTTTATAAGCCTGCTGAGCTCGACGGTGCTCAGCTTTACCGCTGACTTGTTATTATCGAGCCTTGCAAGCTCAAGCAGGCTCTCGACCAATCCTCTCATGCGCTTGGACGTTGAGAGGATATTTTTTGTGAAGCCGTCCCTGTCCTTGTCGGTGTAGCTCTTATCGCTCAGCATTTCGGCGTTTGTCATTATGACGGTGAGCGGCGTTTTCAGCTCGTGGGAGGCGTCCGCGATGAACTGCTTCTGCTCGTTCCATGTCCGCTCGACAGGCTTCGTCACCCACTTCGAGAGGAGAAGGCTTATCGCGAAAAACACCGCGTAGCCGATCAGCCCTATTATCACGGCGTTCCTGACAAGTCCCCTTATCATGGCTTTTTCACTTGATATGTCCGCGAAAACTATGGCTTTCACGCGCGCGTTGTCCGCCTTCACATACCTGAGCTCATACTCGGGCAGTATACCCGTTTCCCTGCGGCTCTCATCAACGGCGTCCACGAGCTTCTGAAGCGTTTCATTGTCCGTCAGACCGTAGTATTCGCCGCCGAATGAGGTCAGCTCGCCGTCCTCGGAGATGTTCACCGTAAAGAAAGGCATACGTATGCTCTCGGGCATATCGTCAGTCCTGCGCACAGGCGCGGAGGCAGGCGGACGGAACGCCAGTGCGCGCATCATCTGAATGCTCTCGCGCTCCATATTCTGCATGGTAAGGTGCAGTACGAGCCCGAACATCACAATGAAAAGCACGGTCACTATCCCCATTATCACGGCGATGAATTTTATTCTCAGTCTTTTCAGCATTGCTCATCACGCTCCAGATGATAGCCGAGCCTGCGTACAGCCTCGATGCGCACATCAGAGCCTATACTCGCCAGCTTTTTCCGCAGGAAGCTCACGTACGCCTCCACATGGTTTTCGACCGCGTTTGAATCGTAGCCCCACACCTTCGTCAGCAGGGCTTCCTTGGAGATATGGTTCGTCCCCGAGGTCATCAGCATACGCATGACCTCGAATTCCCTTGCCGACAGCCGCACGCTGTTTTCTCCGTATATCAGCGAAGCAGATTCAAGGTCGAGGCGGGTATCCCCGAAGGTGAGCTCGTTTATCTGCGAGCCCTGTCTGCGCAGGAGCGCGTTCACGCAGGCGAGGAGCTCCCGCGTGTCGAAGGGCTTCGTCAGGTAATAGTCCGCGCCCGAGTTCAGCCCGTTGACCTTGTCTTCAACGTCGGACTTTGCCGTCAGCATGAGTATGGGAGTCGTATTCCGCCGCGCGCGGACAGCCTCCGCGACCTGACAGCCGTTCTTTTTGGGGAGCATTATGTCGAGTATTATGAGGTCGTAGATGTTCAGCATCGCGTACTGCTCGCCGCTCTCGCCGTCGTAAACTGCGTCCGCCTCAAAGCCCTTGGACGTTAGCATGAGCCTGAGCGAATCAGCCAGCACCTGCTCGTCTTCGATTATAAGTATTTTCAAGCCTGTCCCTCCTGTCGCGTTTTTTCTATTATAATACAATACTTAGCTGAATTCAAGCTGAAAGCAACAGATTCCGCTGTAATTTCACTCAACTTTCACTTTCACATAACATTGTCCACACGCGTTTTCAGCGTCAATTCAGCGTACTCGGGTATAATCTTAGTGTAGGATAAAGCGTACACAGACAGGAACGCTTCGCGGCGTCTGTGTGCGCACCTGCAACAACGAAAAGAGGTGAGACCATGGAGCTAAGACATGAGATAAAGCACGAGATAAACTATTCCGACCTCCTCGTCATACGGCAGAGGCTAAGCGCGGTCGCATATACCGACCCCCACGCCGTACACGGAAAGTACCGTATCAGGAGCCTTTACTTCGACAACCTCGCTGACAAGGCGCTGATGGAAAAGGTCAACGGAGTCAGCAGGCGCGAGAAGTTCCGTATCAGGTACTACAACGGCGACACGTCCGTGATACACATTGAGAAAAAGAGCAAGCTCGACCGCCTCGGCAACAAGCAGAGCGCGCCGCTCACCGCGGAGGAGGCTCAGCGCATAGTCGACGGAGATACCGCGTGGATGCTTGGCTCGGAGCACGCGCTCGTGCGGGAGCTCTACTCCAAGATGATGACAGAGGGGATAGCTCCCAAGACGATAGTCGACTACACCCGCGAGCCGTTCATATACCCCGCTGGAAACGTCCGCGTGACACTCGATTACGATATTCGCAGCGGTATGAGGTGCACCGACTTCCTGCGTGCGGACTGCGTTACCGTCCCCGTATCGGATTCGATAATACTCGAGGTCAAGTGGGACGCCTTCCTGCCCGATATCATCAGGGACGCGGTCGCCCTCGCAGACAGGCGCGAGGGAGCGTTCTCGAAGTACGCTGCCTGCCGCATTTACGGATAAACATAAAGGAGTTTTTACAATGAGTTTCAATGACATTTTCAAGTCCAATTTCTTAGAGACCGTGACAAGCGTGAGCGTGCTCGATATGGCGATAGCTCTCGTGCTCGCGTTCGGTCTCGGCATATTCATTTTCCTCGTATACAAGAAGACATACTCGGGAGTCATGTACTCGGCGAGCTTCGGCACTACCCTCGTAGCGCTCACAATGATAACCACCGTCGTTATCCTCGCGGTGACGAGCAACGTAGTGCTCTCGCTCGGTATGGTCGGCGCGCTGTCGATAGTTCGCTTCCGCACGGCGATAAAGGAGCCGCTCGATATCGCGTTCCTGTTTTGGTCTATCGCAGTCGGCATAGTGCTCGCGGCGGGAATGATACCGCTCGCGGTCATCGGAAGCGTCATCATCGGCGTTATCCTGCTCATTTTCGTGAACCGCAAGGCTCATAAGAACCCGTATATCGTAGTCGTTCGCTGTGACGGTCACGACGCCGAGACTAAGGCTAAGGCATTCCTCGACGAGAAGGCGGATAGGTGCGTGGTTAAGAGCAAGTCCGCACAGAAGGGTGCGGTGGAACTTAATATGGAGATACGCCTCAAGGACGACAACACCGACTTCGTGAACGCCCTCGCGGACATGAACGGCGTGCAGAGCGCAGTCCTCGTAAGCTACAACGGCGACTATATGGGATAAGGTGATACGATGTCAGCACATAAGAGCATTGACAAAATATGCGCAGTGATAGTCGCGCTGACGCTCGTCATAGCAGCCGTGTTCTGCTTCGGCAGGTCGCTCGGCATTGAGACGGCTGCCAAGTCTATCGGCTACGAGAACAGGCTGTTCGACAAGTCGAAGGTGCACACGCTCGATATCGTCATCGGCGACTGGGACGGCTTCCTCGGGACGTGCGAGAACGAGGAGTACACCTCCTGCAATGTCGTCATAGACGGCGAGGCTGTACGCAATGTCGGCATACGCGCAAAGGGCAACACGTCGCTGAGCTCCGTGAAGAATATGGACAGCGACCGCTACAGCTTCAAGATAGAGTTCGACCAGTACGACAGCACCAAGAGCTACCACGGGCTCGATAAGCTCTGCCTGAACAACATCATTCAGGACAACACCTACATGAAGGACTATCTCGCCTACACGCTGATGTACGATTTCGGCGTAAGTGCGCCGCTTTGCAGCTACGCATACATCACCGTCAACGGCGAGGACTGGGGACTTTACCTCGCGGTCGAGGCGGTCGAGGAGTCCTTCCTCCGCCGCAACTACGGCTCCGATTACGGCGACCTCTACAAGCCCGACAGCATGAGCTTCGGCGGCGGTCGCGGCAACGGACGTGATTTCAGCATGAGCGATTTTATGGAGCAGAACTCCGACGACTCGGAGCAGTCCGACGACAACGGCAGAGGAGGCTTCCCGCCTCAGAACGGCGGCGGTATGCCGAATTTCGGCGGCGGACAAATGCCCGAGTTCGACCCGAGCAGCCTGCCTGATGACTTCGACCCGTCTGAGTTTTTCGGCGGGGAGATGCCCGAAGGCTTCGACCCCGAAAATATGCCCGAAGACTTTGACCCGTCCGAGATGGGCGGCAGGGGAGGTTTCGGCGGATTCGGCGGAGGTATGGGAAGCGACGACGTCAAGCTCAAATACACCGACGACGACTTCGACAGCTACTCCAACATTTTCGGCAACGCTAAAACTCCCATCGATACTGCCGACCAAAAGCGGCTAATTCGCGCGCTGAAGGCTCTCTCCGAGCAGTCAGACCTTGACGATACGGTCGATGTCGGGGAGGTCATTCGCTACTTCGTGGTGCACAACTTCCTCTGCAACGGCGACAGCTACACGGGGCAGATGATCCACAACTACTACCTCTACGAGGAGGACGGTCAGCTCTCGATGATACCGTGGGACTACAACCTTGCGTTCGGCTCGTTTCAGGGCGGAAGCGCTTCCTCGTCCGTGAACGCGGCGATAGATACGCCTGTTTCGGGCGATATGAGCGACAGACCGATGGTCGCGTGGATATTCTCCGACGACGAGTACACCGAGCTCTACCACGAGCTCTTCGGCGACTTCCTCGACAGCGTGGACTTTGAAAAGCTCGTCGTCGATGCAGCCGCTCTCATAGACGAGTATGTCGAAAAGGACCCGACCAAGTTCTGCACGTATGACGAGTTCAGGAAGGGCGTGGAAGCTATCAGCAGGTTCTGCGAGCTCCGCGAGGAGAGCGTGCGCGGGCAGCTCGACGGCACTATCCCCTCGACCTCGGACGGTCAGCAGGCGGACAGCTCCGCACTCGTAGACGCCTCCGACCTCAACATCTCCGATATGGGCTCGATGGGGGCGGGCGGCGGCTTCGGAGGCGGTCAGCGCGGCGGCTTCGGCGGCAGAGCCGATATGCCCGAAAGCGCGGACGACAAGCTCTCGTTCGGTACGACGGGAGCGGCGGTAAGCAAGCTCAGCAGTCTTGCACTCTCCGACAGTCAGGACAGCAACGGCGCTCCGCAGGGCGGCAGACCTCCGCAGGGAGGCGGCTTCGGCGGACAGCTGCCCGACGGTTTCGACCCGAGTGATATGCCCGAGGGTATGGAGCCTCCGCAGGGCTTTGACCCGAACGGTATGCCCGACGGCTTCGCTCCCGCAGAGCCGCCTGAGGGCATTGACCCGAACAATTTCCCTGAGGGAAGCGGTATAGCTACGACCTCCGCGAACAGTTCTGCCCCAATTGCGACAAGCGTATCCGCTCCGAACAGCGAGCAGAGCACGACCACTGCCGTGCGTCAGGATATGACGCGGGAGAGCCGCCCGCAGATGGGCACTTTCCCCGCATTCGAAGGCGCAAAAAAGGAAAAAGACCCGATGGTGCCCGTACTGCTCGGAGCGTCAGCACTGGTGTTGGTTGCAGGTCTCGTATTTGCGTTCAGGTTCAGAAGATAGCCGAAAATGAAACGACCGTCCAAAGCTTAGCAGGGCGGTCGTTCTGTGTCAGCACTATAACAGGCAGATAAATGTCCCGCATCGCCGAGATACAGCGGTGCGGGACTGTTTTTACATACTCGCTTTCAGTATATTCACGACCTCGTCGCGGCTGAGCTTTTTGTAGCCGCCGTCGAGTATGATAGTCGCGTCGGCAATGCCATCTATCATTTCGTCAGCAGCACCAAGCTCGGATATTTTCATAACGACGCCGAGCTCCTTCATCCAGCTCTCCATAGCGTCAAGACCCGCTGCGGCGAGCTGTTCGTCGGTCTTGCCGTCGGGAGCGATGCCCCATACATTCACGGCAAAGCGTGCGAACTTCTTCACTCCGTAGGGCATGATGTACCTGTAGTACGGCAGCGAAACGGCTGCCAGCGTCATGCCGTGAGTGGCGTCGGTGTAAGCGCCAACTGCCTGACCGAGCATATGCACCATCCAGTCAGTGGATTTGCCGCGTGACACGAGAGTGTTGAGCGCCCATGTCGCAGTCCACATGATGTTGGAGCGCGCCTCGTAGTCCTCCGGGTCGGCAACAGCCTTTCTGCTCGAAACGATGAGCGAGCGCATGAGCCCCTCGCTGATGTAGTCGGAGGTGTTGTCGTCCTCGCCCGAGAAATACTGCTCGCAGATGTGGTTCATGATGTCGTAGATACCCGCGCACATCTGATACTTCGGGAGCGTCATGGTGTAGCGTGGATTGAGTATCGAGAACTTCGGCATTACCTCGTCACCGAAGACGTGACCGATTTTCAGGTGCTGCTCGTGGTTCGTGATGACCGAGCCGCCGTTCATCTCCGAGCCTGTGCCCGCCATTGTGAGTATGCAGCCGACGGGAACTATCTCGCAGTCAGGCTCCTCAAAGCGCGCGAAATACTTGTCCCACGGGTCGTCATCGCAGTGGACCGAGACTGACACAGCCTTTGAATAATCGCAGACAGAGCCTCCGCCGACCGCGAGGATAAAGTCGGTGCTGTGCGACTTAGCGAGCTTTACGCCCTCGCGGAGCTTCTCAGCTGTGGGATTAGGCATGACTCCCGAGACCTCTGCCACGTTCTTTCCGCACTCGTTCAGAGCTGCTGTAATTTCGTCATACAGACCGCTCTTTTTGATAGAACCGCTGCCGTAAACGAGCAATACATTTTTGCCGTAGTTCGCAAGCTCTCCCTTCAGATAAGAGAGCGCGTCCTCGCCAAAATAGAGCTTTGTGGGGTTATGATAAGAAAAACTACCGAGCATCGTGAGTTCCTCCTTAAATTTGCGCAAGTGCTTTTATGTCAGCGGGCGAGGGATTGACCTTGCCCTCGACGATCTCTGCATCGGGAGCGCTGTTTTTGAGATTTTCTACAGCCTTCCCAAATCCACTGCCGCCCGAGGTAGCGAACAGGACTATCTTCTTGCCCGAAAAATCGGCACTTTCAAGGAAGGTGTTGATTATCGTGGGAGCGATATACCACCACACAGGAAAGCCGATATAAACGGTATCATACTTTGCGATATCAACGCTGACAGGCTCTATCGCGGGACGTGAGCTATGGTCGCTCATCTCAACGCTGCTTCTTGAGGTCTTGTTCTGCCAGTTGAGGTCTTCGCGTGTGTAGGGGACGGCAGGACGTATCTCGAACAGGTCGGCGCCTGCTGCCTCCGCCAGCTTTTTTGCGAGTGCGGCGGTGTTGCCGCTTGCGGAAAAGAATGCTACTAATTTGCTCATGTTGAGTTCCTCCTTAATGAAAATTCAATTGTTACATCCCCGTCGCCGAGAATGGTTTTCAATTCACTCTGTGTGATGTTGTCGATGTGTCCGAGCCTCGTAAAATTCCAGGTGTTGGCATCGTAGTATATCGTGATATTGCTCCCGAGATACAGGATTATATCACCGGGTTCCGTTGTTATATTCTCGTCGTTTCGGGGCAGTGCTTCGGGCAGTTCTCCGACCTTTTCAAAGCTGCCGTAGTCGTGCATATCGACCGTTACCGCACCCTTTTTCAGCAGCTCGGCAAATGCCTGTGCTGAGGAGTTTTCTGCAAGTGTTGCAGTCATGACTTTATCCCCGACTGTGATTTGAAGATTCTGCTCTGCTTTGTTCAAAGGCAGTGATTCATACCATTCTGACACATCGTCAATAGTAGCACTTGCAGGGAAACGTTTGCCTGCAAGCTGACTACCTATCGGCACAAGCTCAGCTATGTTTTTCTCGCTGGTGGCGATGCCGCTGCTTGCTGAGGTGCAGAACGGAATTACCGTCTTATCGGAGAAGTCGTAGCTTTCAAGGAAAGTGTCGATGATACGCGGTTCCTGTCCCCACCATATAGGGTAGCCCAATAATATCGTATCATAGCTGCCTATCGAGTCGAGCGGGTCGGCTATCTCGGGACGGACTGTCTTATCATTCTGCTCGCGGTTCGCACGGCAATCGTTCTGATACTTGATGTCGTCATCTGTATATGGTATTGCTGCTTCGATAACGTAACTGTCCGCGCCGGTCAGTTTGATCAGATATTCTACGATTTTTTCTGTATTTCCTGTGCGTGAGAAATACACAACAAGGGTGTCGCTGTCTGTTCTTTCGGGCGTTGATCCGACAACATTCTGACGCATCAGACAGAGGTCAAAAGTTGTCCATTTGCCGTCGCCGTCGAGGTCGTAGGACTTGTTGTGCAGATTTGTTTCTGTTGGTTTTGCAAGCAGAAAGTCCTGCAAATACTGCAAGTCTTCGGACGTGTATTTGACTTCATTAACAGGAACTGTGCTTGATTCTGACATGACGTCAGAAGAGCCACAGCTCAAAAGTGCCGCCAGCGAGATCGTAACTGACAGGCATACGGAAATCAGTTTTTTCATACGACCGCCTCCTTACTTTTTTGATAGCAGCTGCACAACGCACCGATAAACTATCTCGTAAATGCTGTGCATAGTGAAGTCGATGTCCGCTTCTTCCATTGCATTCAGCTGCTTTTCTGTAGCCACGGAATAGGGGTAAACTCCGAACAGAAACGGGAAGAAAACAAAGATGAAACGCTCTCTGTTGATGTGCGGGAAGAATTTGTCGATGCAGGCTCTCACCGCGTCGAGCGACGCGCCGTAAGCGACCTTGAATTCTGTCAGCCGCTCGGGACGTGAATGCTCCTCCATATCGTAGTGATTCATCGCAAGGAGCTTCAATAGCTGCTCGCGCTTTTCGAGGGATCGCGCGATAGCCGCTGCAAATTTTTTCGCGGACATTTTTTTGTTTTCTCTCGCGAGAGCATTTACCTCTGCCGCCCACAGTTCATATTCACGCTGCATAAGCGCTAAAAATATCTCTTCCTTCGTCTGAAAATAATTGTAGATGGATGGGCGGGAAAAGCTTGTTTCCACGCTTATCTCCTTGAGAGTGATGTCCTTGAAGCTCATTGTTTTGTACAGCTTCTCGCAGGCGTTTACTATTTCCTCGCGGCGTGAAGCGGTCAGCTCAGGTGAACCCTTTGGCATGATACGCCCTCCTTTCTTAGTTCTGACACGTTGTCACTATACATATTATATCATACCTCTGACATTGTGTCAATATGCGAATACAAAATAAAAAAATTTCGGCGTTATAAACCAAATCAAGCCCTGCAATTTATGCAAAACGTCGCACGCCTTTAAGCGCTCAGTTCTCAGTTACATTAATGTTGTTTTGTCCCTCACAATAGTTTTCGTACAAAGTCACGGCTGTGAAAAAATCCTTGACAAGAGCCTGCTCTTGTGGTATCATAGTGAAACACCAAACTTATACAGCAAGAAAGGCAGGCGAATATTATGGTATATATCACGGGAGATATCCACGGCGACCTTAAGCCGATATATGAGCTTTTTGAGAGATTCAGCCCCTCCAAAAATGACATCGTGGTCATACTCGGAGACGTGGGAGTCAACTATACGGGGACGCTTCAGGATATCACTATCAAGCGCGAGATGAACAAGCTCGGGGCGACCTTCTTCTGCATTCACGGCAACCATGAGAACCGTCCGCAGAATATAGCCTCGTACCGTGAGATGGTATGGAACGGCGGCAGAGTCCTCTTCGAGGAGGACTACCCGAATATACTCTTCCCGATAGACGGCGACATCTTTGAGCTTGAGGGCAAAAAGTGCATAGTCATCGGCGGAGCCTACAGCGTGGACAAGTTCTATCGTATCAGTCACGGCTACAAGTGGTGGTACGACGAGCAGCCCTCGCCTGCCATAAAGGAATATGTCGGGAGTCAGACCGACGCAAATGATATCGGGATAGTTTTCTCGCATACCTGTCCCGCAAAGTACATTCCGACCGAATGCTTCATGTCGTGTGTCGACCGGTCGACCGTTGACAACAGCACCGAGGAGTGGCTCGATACCATCGAAGAAAAGCTCGGCTATACGGCGTGGTATGTCGGACACTGGCACGTCGACAAGCGTATCGACAAGATGCACTTCCTCTTCCACGGAGTTGAAACGCTCTGAAAACATGACCGCGGCTGACCTCCTGCACCACTTGAAAAGGCGGGGCGGTTGTGGTATAATTGTGTCAGAATATACGAAAGCAGGTGCGATATGCATACAAGCGTTCTTGTCATAGACGACGAGCCCGAGCTCGCGGAGTATACGGCGAAATACTTCAATATGTCGGGGATAGCGACGGAGTACGTCCTCTCAGCACAGGACGCACTCGACTTCCTTCGCGGGAACACGTGCTCGCTGGTGCTGCTCGATATCAACCTCGGTTCGGACTCGGGCTTCGACCTGTGCAGGGAGATACGCTCTGCAATGGACGTGCCTATCTTCTTCATAAGTGCGAGGTCGTCGGAGGACGATATGCTCCTCGCGCTGAGTATCGGGGGCGACGACTACATCTGCAAGCCCTATTCGCTCGGAGTTCTGCTCGCGAAGGTGAAGGCAGTGCTCAAGCGCTACGAGAGCGCGCAGAGCTCGCCCGAAAAGACGGCGGATAGCGGTCTGATACAGCTCGGGAGCGCGCAGTTCGATATGAAAAAGGCTGCCATAATCAGAGACGGCAAAAGCGTGCCCCTCAAGGCGATGGAGTACAAGCTGCTCGTGTATATGCTGAAAAACAGGGACAGGGTTATCCCCAAAAACGAGTTTTTCGAGAAGGTGTGGGAGACGGACTACGTGAGCGACGTCACGCTGAATGTGCATATCCGCCACCTGCGCGAAAAAATCGAGCGTGACGCGGGAGCTCCCGAGGTCATAAAGACGATATGGGGAGTTGGCTTCATGCTGGAGGGTAACAGTTGAAAGGGCGGTTTGCTGCGATATACGTCACTTTCTTTACGCTTATGAGCGTGCTGATGTGCGTATTTATCCTCCGCTCGGGCAGCGCGGAGGTCGTGCCGCAGTACACGACGGAGATAAACAGGCTGCTCATCAGTATCGGCGAGGACTGGGACGAGCTCTCGGCTGGCAGCGGGACCCTCGGCGAGAGCGGCGAGGAGTTCGACTATGCCGTTATCGACAGCGAGAGCCGTCTGCTCTATTATACGAGCGAGGGCGTCTCGACCACCGTTTCCGCTGCGACGAGCCACTACGATATCATTCGTGACATCGAGAGCGGCGGGGAGGTCGTCGGCAAGCTGATAGTCCACAACCCGTACGCCGAGCGCAAGCGTGCGGACGACTGCAGGAATGCCGCGATGATAGGCGGCATGGCGGCGCTCATGCTCGTTGTTTCGGGAGCGTATTTCCTCTTCCTGAGAAAGCGTGTGGTGGAGCCGTTCGGCAGGCTGAAGGGCTTCGCGGAGAGGGTCGCGGCAGGTGACCTCGATACGCCGCTTGAAATGGACAGGGGCAATATTTTCGGAGCCTTCACCGAGAGCTTCGATATCATGCGCGAGGAGCTGAAGGCTTCGCGCCGCCGCGAGGAAGCCGCCGTCAAGAGCCGCAAGGAGCTCATCGCGGAGCTCTCGCACGATATACGGACTCCCGTGTCCTCGATAAAGGCGATGACGGACTACCTCACACTCGTCTCGGAGGACGAGGCGCAGAGGGAGACTCTGTCGGCGATAAACGGCAAGGCTGACCAGATCGACAAGCTCGTATCGAATATGTTCCACGCTGCGCTCGAGGAGCTCGAGCAGCTCGAGGTAGATCCCGATGAGCTTTCCTCGCGCGAGCTCGAACGCATCATCGCCGAGAGCGACCCGCTGAAAAAGCTCGCGAAGGCGGATATCAGGGACTGCGTTATCTTCGCGGACAGGCTGAGGCTCGAGCAGGTGGTCGGCAATATCATCGCGAACTCCTACAAGTACGCCGATACCGAGATAACGGCGTCGAGCCGCTTCGAGGACGGCTTCTTCGTGGTCGAGTTTGCGGACAGGGGCGGGGGAGTCCCCGATGACGAGCTCGATGTCATAACCAAGAAATTCCGCCGCGGCTCGAATGCGGCAGGCAAGGACGGCTCGGGGATAGGGCTGTACATCTCGAAGTACCTCATGGAGCAGATGGGCGGCGAGCTTGCGTGCTTCAACAACGGCGAGGGCTTCACGGTGGCGCTGAGATTGAAGCTCGTTTAAAGAACAGTTAAAGAACTGACAAAGATTTCCTGAAAACGATATGCTATAATAAGGTCATACAGCAAAGGCTGTGTGACCTTTTTGTTTTGGAGGTTCGGTATGGACAGCAAGGAAGTTATAGTAAAAACAGAAAAGCTCTCGAAGAGCTTCTCCGTCGGAGGCAAGCAGCAGCACGTCATCAAAAACCTCGACCTTGAGATATACAAGGGCGATTTCACCGTGATAATGGGCTCGTCGGGAGCGGGCAAATCCACGCTCCTGTACACGCTCTCGGGCATGGATAAGCCGTCGCTCGGCAGGATAAGCTACTGCGGCGAGGACATCACCGATATGAGCGACGACAGGCTCGCCGTCTTCCGCAGAAATCACTGCGGCTTCGTGTTTCAGCAGATACACCTCGTCGACAGCATGAGCATAATGGACAACGTCATCAGCACGGGAATGCTCGTCGGTCAGAAGCAGAAGGAGCTGAAGAAAAAGGCGCTGGGACTGTTTGAGAAAATGGGTATCAGCGAGGAGCTGACGAAGAAGTTCCCCGCGCAGATATCGGGCGGCGAGGCTCAGCGTGCAGCGATGGTGCGGGCTGTCATCAACGACCCCGATATCGTCTTCGCGGACGAGCCGACGGGAGCTCTCAACAGCGCGGGAGTGAGGGCAGTCCTCGACGTGCTGACGGACATAAACAACTCGGGACAGTCGGTCGTCATGGTCACTCACGATATCAAGTCCGCACGCCGCGGAAACCGTATCATATACTTACAGGACGGCGGTATCATGGGCGAGTGCAGCCTCGGCAGATACGTCAGCGGCGATGAGCAGCGCCATGAGAAGATAAGAAGATTCTTGGAGGATATGGGATGGTAAAGCTGATAAGATCGGGCTTTCGCAAGGACAGGGCGATACTCTCGGTATTCCTGATGATAATCGTCATATCCACATTCCTGCTGCATTCGGGACTGTTTGCGTCGGTGTATCCGCGGCTGTATGACGACTACGCCCGCGAGCAGGGACTCTGCGACTGCCTGATGTGGACGTCTGCGGATCACGAGCGCATTGACAGTACGCTCGAAGGCTTTGAGGGGGTAGAGTCCTACAAGGTGCAGGATATGGTGAGTATCGCGAGCCTCACGCTCACTACGAGCAAGTCATCGAAGGAGAAAAAGGACAGCGGCTGGCTCGTGCAGCGGTTCGGCGACAACGTCGGCTACAAGCAGTTTGAATTCCTCAAGCTCGACAACAGCGTCGGCGGCAGGAGGATATACCTCAACGAGTATACCGCCGTGGCGAACGACCTCTGCGTCGGTGACACCGTCACTGTCAGCAGCGACCTCGGCGAGTTCGAGTATACGGTCGCGGGAACGTACCAGCACCTTCATATGGGCAATTCCTATTACATGATATCGGTGATGGTCGACGAGGACTCGTTCCGCGAGCTGAGCGAAGCTGCCGAGAAATCGGGTGCCAATATGCGTATGGTCTATATGTATACGACTGACGGCAGCGATATGGACGAGGTCGTGCAGAACGCTGTCACCGCTCTCCGCGGCAGCGACGATACCTATACGGACGGTCACTCGCAGGTGCTCAGCAAGAGCGGCTATACCGTCATCGTGAATATACTCGCGGGCTTCATGGCAGCCTTTGCCGCGATAATCATCGTTATCTGCGTCATTATGATAGTGTTCACGATAAACAACAACATCAGCAGGGACATCGTCAACATCGGAGCCCTGCGCGCGGTCGGACATACCGTCGGGCAGATACGCGCGGCTCTCACTGCTGAATATGTCATTCTCGGAGCGGTCGGCACGGGAGTCGGGATAGCGCTGTCCTACGTGCTTTTCCCCGTCATTGAGAAGCTGTTCATCAGGGAGATAAGCGGTATCGTGTGGAAGCAGCAGATCTATCCCGCGATAACGCTCGGAGTGCTCGCGGGAGTGCTCATCGTGGTGATGATAGTGGCATTCCTGTCGACGGTGAAGATAAAGAAGCTCCACCCCGCGACAGCGCTGAGATTCGGGCTGAGAGCGAACAGCTTCAAGAAGAATCACCTCCCGCTCAGCGAGAGCAGGGGCGGGCTGAATATCCTCCTCGCGCTGAAGAGCTCGATGCAGAATATGGGGCAGAACATAGTCGTTTTCTGCATTATCGCAGCCGTTGCGTTCGTCACGACCTTCTCGGGGCTGCTCTTCTACAACACGAAGGTCGACATAACCGCCTTCCAGCGCATGGTGCAGGGCGATGCTCCCGACTCGTACGTCTACCTCGCGGACAACTCCTACGGATCGGCGTGCAGCGCGATAGAAGAGATAAGCGCAGTCGACGGAGTATCGCAGGCTTACGGCTTATTCTCGGTCAGCGCGACCGTCGGCGGCGGTGATGTCACGCTCATCTATATCACCGAGCCCGATTTCGTCTACTGCGGCATATACGAGGGCGAGATAATGCGCAGCGACAACGAGGTCGTGGTGGGAAGCGTCGTCGCGGACAGGCTCGGAGTCGGCGTAGGCGACGAGATAACAGTCGAATACGGCGATAACAGCAGGCGCTATCTTGTGACGGGATTGCAGCAGTCCGTGATGAACAACAGGCTGTATATGACGGACAAGGGCGCTCAGCAGCTCGGCGTAGATACGCGCTATGACCTGCTGAGAGTGAGGATAGACGACGCGACGGCTGAGAGGGTCGACGAGATAAACGGCACGATATCCGAGCTCGACAGCGTTACCGAGTGCGAGAATTACTACAGGGAGCAGCGCAGCACCGAGAATACGCCCGTATTCGCAGTCAGCTTCATAGTAATGCTGATGATACTGCTGAGCATCGCGACGGTGCTGCTCGTGATACGGCTCCTGCTGAAGACCGTGTTCATCAAGAAGGAGCGCGAATTCGGCATAAAGAAGGCGGTCGGCTTCACGAGCACTCAGCTGAGGTATCAGCTCGCGCTCTCGCTCATGCCCACGACGCTTGCGGCGGCCGTTGCGGGAACGCTGCTCGGCTACTTTCTGCTCAACCCGCTGTTCACGCTGATACTCGGCGGCTACGGCGTGCGGAATGCCGACCTCCTGCACCAGCCGCTCGTGATAGCGATAGCGGTGGCAGCGGTCACGGTTATGGTGTTCATCTTCTGCTTCGTGATGTCGGGCAGAATGAAGAAGCTGTCGGCGTACAGGCTGATACAGGAATAATGAGGGATACGTCCGAGCGGGGAGGCTCGGGCGTATTTTCGTTTATCCGCACTTTGTCATATGAAATTCGATTTTGTAAACAAATCTCAATAAATTGTGATATCATATTCATTGACTTATTGCGGAAATGGTGATATGATGTATTTACCAAATCAAGTTACAGCAGCGGCTGAAGCTGTCAGTATTGCCGCGCTGTAAAGCGTGCAGGGGAGCAGCTGACGCTCCCAATAACATACGAAAGGAATGAATCAACTATGAAAAAAACAGCACTGATACTATCACTTGCAATGGCGGGCACTATGCTCCTCACAGGCTGCGGAGATTCGGACAAAGCAAGTTCGGCAAAGTATGAAGCAGCACCTCAGAACAATTACGCGGCGGACTACGCTGAGAGCGGAGAAGCGAACTACGATTCCGAGTCGGTAGACGAGGGCGGCATCACACAGACGAACTACAAGCAGTCGGCGGCAAAGGCGATAGACACGCAGATGCTGATATACTCGTGCGATATGAGCATAGATGTTCTCGAGTTCGATAAGGCGGTCGACGAGATACACGACCTCATCAAGTCCTACGACGGCTTTATCGAGAGCGAAAACTACAGCGACGGCGGAAGCTCGGGCCAGTGGATATACTCGGATACCCAGAAGTGGAAGAACCTCAATGCGACCATACGCGTCCCGAGCGCGAAATACGATGATTTCTGCAAGGCTACGGAGGAGATAGGAGATTTGCGCAGGAAGAATTCCTCCGTGCAGAATCTCACCACCGAGTACTCAGACCTCAAAACTACTCTCAGCATATACGAAGCCAAGGAGCAGCGCTACCTCGATATCCTTGCCGACATAAAGAACGAGTCCGAGGCTATCTCGGTCGAGAACGAGCTGACGAGCATACAGGTCGAGATAGCGAAGATTAAGACGCGCATGAACAACATAGAGAACGATGTTGCCTATTCGTACATCCACCTCAACGTCAACGAAGTGCGCGAGTATACGGAGAAGCCCGTTGTCGAGAAGACGGACACGTTCGGACAGCGCCTGAAGAACAGGCTCTCCAAGACATGGAGCGGCTTCCTCAATTTCCTTGAGGTAGTTCTCTTCATCGTCATAAGCGTATTCCCGTATGCACTCTTTATCGCGCTTATCGTATTCGTATTCGTGATGTTCATAAAGCTCCTCGTAAAGATAGGGGACAGAAGAGCGCGGAAGAGACAGCAGCAGAGACTTCAGCAGACATCCGCAAGCGTGCAGCCTCCGCAGGCGAATGCGGACACCCCCGCTCCGAAGGATAGCGAGAAGGCTGACAAGTAAAATAACGTACAGACCCGCAGAGCAGTTCCGCCTGCGGGTCGTTTTTTTGCTGCTGCGGCGCAAGATTGACGTCGGCGTGTAACTGTGGTATAATTAATGTGTACTCAATAACCGCCGTCAGGCGGTTATTGACCCGAACTTCG
>JAUMVH010000244.1 GCA_030530245.1 Ruminococcus sp. | reverse complement strand
GAGCTCATTGACGCATTATGCCGTCGTGCTCTGCGACAATATAGGTATGCTGGGTATACGCGACAAGTTCAACAGCAAGAACAAGATAAACCACGAGGTCATTCGCTATGACGAAATAGCTTCCTACGAGTACTACAAGGAGATGAACAAGCCCACTCAGGAGGGCGGCAAGGAGACCTTCAAGGAGGACGGCGTCATTCTCCACCTCATTCAGCCCTTCGGCGTGAATGACGATATGGTGAAAAAGGGGCTCCGCGTTCACCCCTATATCAAGCAGGATATCAAGCTCTGCTTCCGTACCCGAGAAAATGGCGCCAACTACGCCGATAACGTTATCCAGCACCTCGACGGCGTGTTCGGCAAGAACTCTCACTCAAAGCCGCTTTTCGGCATGAGTGTCGCCGACAAGCGCGAATTGCAGGCAAATGTCGATATGGCAAAGCTCATGGGCGGCATGATAAAGAGCGCCGTCAAGGGCGAGGCTGACCCCAACGACCCCGACCTTCAGACTAAGTTCGCGAAGGCGCAGGAGTCCGCGGACGACGCTAAAACAGGCGGTATGGCGATATATTCACGCCGCGCTGACGAAGCCGAAAACAGTGTGACAGGCTGATACAGCCACTTCCTCCTTATACCACAAGAGCCGACGTGTGTGTTCGTCGGCTCTTTTTATATTATAGCGTAACTTTTCTCGGACAGAAATTATCCCGCACCTCTTGCAATGGCACCTCATTTGGTGTATAATGAACATTGCACCAACCTCGCGCTCCACTATCGGTGGAGCTTTTTTCTATGGTACTGAAAAATATTAAATATAAAATATATTTCCCGAGTGCACGGAATCTTCCTTCCCGTGTGTGTTATAAGTAAAAGGAGGCGACAGGAATGGACAACGACAACAATACTGCGCTGTATGCGTTCCGAAAATACGGCGATACGGTCCTGAGAGCCGCATACGCCTGCTGCGGGAGCTACGCAGAGGCTGAGGACATCACGCAGGACGTTTTCCTGCTGCTGCACGCGAAGCCGAAAAGCTTCAACGACGATGAGCACCTCAAAGCGTGGCTGCTCCGAGTGACTATAAACAAGTGCAAGAATCTGAGGCGGAGCTTCAGGATAAGCCGCACTGGCTCTCTCGAAGCGGAGGAAGCCTCGTCGGCGTCATACGAGATGAAGACGGAGGACAGCTCTGTCCTCGCGCAGATACAGCAGCTTCCCAAGAAATACGCCTCGGTGATATACCTTTACTACTATGAGGGCTACAACACGCGGGAAATTGCCGATATGCAGGGCAAGAGCGAGAATACGGTCAGTTCGCTCCTGCGCAGAGGCAGAGAGAAGCTAAGGCTCGAACTTGAGAAGGAGGGAGCTTTATGAGGAAGGAAGACTACAAGCGCGCACTTGACGATATAAAGTGCACGGACGAATTCAGAGAGAAAATGGAAAAAATGCTGACTGTACCTGAGGGAGTTATCCCCGAAGGCTACGAGGACAGCGTCAGCTCGGTGGAGATAGCACCGAAGCGCAGCTGGCTGAAAACGGCGGCGATATCGGCTGCGGCAGTCGTACTCATAGGCGGAGCAGGTGCGGGGACTTACAACTATCTCCGTAATATGGATATGGATGGAGGACCGTCCGACGTTATTGCTACCGAACCGGATAGAGAGGCGTATTCTACGCCCTTCGGTGATGTATCGAGAATGATGCTGACTATCAACGGCGAAAACGGTTTTTCGTTGTTGGATGTGCCCGAGAGCATGGTCAGGGATATAGCGGAGGTATTGAACGAGAACGAGCTTGTACATCTGGAACAAGAAAAAGGTGAGGGAACGTATGAAGAGGTAAAGCCTCTTATAGTAGATTGTTACGGTGAAAGTCAGTTCGCACTTTGGGTGTATCCCAATGGTTTGGAGCATTACGAGGTCGGGACTGAGAATAAAGAGCCTCTTTGGTATTCCTGCGAAGACATATATACGAAGATACAGGGTGCAGTCGCGAAAAATATCGTTTATGCCGACCTGTCGGGAAGTGATATAATGTGTAATACGGACGGGGATTCTAATTTGATGTCTGCTCTCAGCGACACAGAAAAGACGCAGAAGATCCGCAGTGCTTTTGAGAAGTATGCCGACAGTATTGAACTTGACTATACGTCTGAGGGATACCCGCTTCTGAACAGCGATATCATGAATGAAGACGATATTGTAAACAGCGGCTATTCAGCAATTGTTTTCGGCAACTATGCTTCGTTCATGGTAGACAACCGCTTCGTTGTCAAGATAAATAAGGGCGGCGGCTTTGAGGTGTTTTACGCGAGCAAGGGCGGAGTCGGTCAGACCTACGTATTCAAGGCACCCGCGGGGCTATGCACCGAGATACACGATATCCTTACCGATGAAAGCAGTACTACGCCTCCGTGGGGAGACACGGACTGGGGCAACGACACGAGCCTTGCCTTCTATCACGACGGCTGTCAACACACCTATCCTATCGGTGCGGACAACGAATTCAGGTCATATCTCGAGACACTTGAATGGCTCGAGACAGGTCTGCCCGAGGGCGATTTCCACGCGCAGAACGAGTTCGACTTCTTCATAGGTGACGGCATACTGAAGATAGACGCTGTCGGCAATGCATACTATGACAAAATATCGGGCGGAGACTACTTCTATAAGTTTGATGAAGCAGTATACGAGAATCTGCTGAGCTATCTCAAGCTTCGCACAGGCAAGACCTTCGAGCACGAGGGCACGCTCCCTGAAAGAGTAAGAGAGTGCTTGTCGGATAATGAATCTCTTCATTGGGGCAAGTATAGGGTAGCTGAAACGGATGGGGACAATTATATTAATTTCACGGTTGATGACGACGAGCGGAGCAGGCTCATTGAAGCTATAGAAAGCACCGAGTGGGAGGAGAGCCCCAATATGGTTGAGGATTCCTATATACTCAATGTAGCCTTCATAATTGACGGATTCTGGTTTGACCGTTTCGGAGACATCTGCGACCACGATGACGGCAAGATTTTCAGCGCGGTAGAAAGCGACAGGATAAACGAAATAAATGAAATTCTCGAGAGAATACTGAAAAAGGATAGCTGTGCATACGCGCAATATATGCTTCTCGAGCCAAAAATGAAGTACACCTCTATGAGATGTGCAGTGTTGCCGCTTGGTATGACATACGAGGAAGCTTCTGTCGACGGTTCAATAAATAAGGATCTTGACGAGCTGAGAAACGGTCTGCTGAGCGACCTGCAAACTATAAATATCCATTC
>JAUMVH010000026.1:15358-19773 GCA_030530245.1 Ruminococcus sp. | reverse complement strand
ACCACGAGGGTACTATCCCGCTCCAGACTATCCGTGCTGATATCGATTACGGCTTCGCAGAGGCTGATACAACATACGGTAAGCTCGGCGTAAAGGTTTGGATATACAAGGGCGAGGTTCTCAAGGGCGACGCTGCAAAGGCTGCTGCTCAGAGAGAAAAGGTTGAGAGAAAGAACGACCGCGGAAACGACAGACGTCGTCGTGACGACAAGCGTGACGGCAACAGACGCGGCGGCAACGGCAGAAACTTCAACCGCGACGCCAAGAGAGAAGGAGGTAATCAGTAATGCTGCTTCCAAAGAGAGTAAAGTACCGCAGAGTCCACAGAGGACGTCTGAAGGGTAAGGCATACAGAGGTAACAAGGTAACATACGGTGATTTCGGTCTTCAGGCTCTCGAGCCCGCTTGGATCACATCCAACCAGATCGAGTCTGCCCGTATCGCTATGACACGTTACATCAAGCGTGGCGGTCAGGTATGGATCAAGATCTTCCCTGACAAGCCCATCACAGAGAAGCCCGCAGAAACACGAATGGGTTCAGGTAAGGGTTCACCCGAGTATTGGGTAGCCGTAGTAAAGCCCGGCAGAGTTCTCTTCGAGATCAAGGGCGTTGCTGAGGAAACTGCAAGAGAGGCTATGCGTCTCGCTATGCACAAGCTCCCCATCAAGTGTAAATTCGTAACTAAAGCAGAGCAGGAGGTTGAGCAGTAATGAAGGCATCAGAGATCAGAGAAATGTCAGTAGATGAGCTCAACGAGAAGCTCGTTAGCCTGAAAGAAGAGCTTTTTGCACTCCGCTTTCAGCACGCTGTAAATCAGCTTGACAATACAGCACGTCTTAACGCTGTAAAGAAGGATATTGCTCGCATAAAGACAACTCTGCGTGCTGCAGAGCTCGCGCAGCAGTAAGAAAGGGAGGATTTAGCTAATGTCTACTGAGAGAAACCTTAGAAAAACAAGAGTAGGTAAGGTTGTAAGCGATAAGATGGATAAGACCGTCGTAGTTGCTATCGTTGATAACGTTAAACACCCGCTTTATAAGAAGATCATCAAGCGCACCGTAAAGCTCAAGGCTCACGATGAGAACAATGAGTGCAGGATCGGCGACCGCGTTGAGGTCATGGAGACACGCCCGCTTTCCAAGGATAAGAGATGGCGCGTAACCAATATCATCGAAAAGGCTAAGTAATTTGATATAAGCGTTAAGCTTGAAAGGAGGAACTCGCTGTGATACAGATGCAGACTTATTTAAAGGTCGCTGATAACACAGGCGCCAAGGAGCTTATGTGTATCAGAGTTCTGGGTGGTACACGCCGCAGATATGCAAATATCGGTGACGTAGTAGTCGCTTCCGTTAAGAAAGCAACACCCGGAGGCGTTGTAAAGAAGGGCGACGTTGTAAAGGCAGTTATCGTTCGTTCAGCAAAGGGTCTCAGAAGAGAGGACGGAACATACATCCGCTTCGATGAGAACGCTGCTGTTATTATCAAGGAAGACAAGAACCCCAAGGGTACCCGTATTTTCGGGCCTGTTGCTAAGGAGCTCCGTGAAAAGGAATACACGAAGATCCTCAGCCTCGCTCCCGAGGTTCTTTAATGGAGGTGTCACAAGTTATGAGTAAAGTTCACGTAAAAACCGGTGACACTGTTATCCTTCTCACAGGCAAGTACGAGGATAAGTACGAGAAGAACGGCGACAGAAAGACCGGTAAAGTCGCACAGGTAAGCCCCAAGGAGGGCAAGGTAATCGTTGAGGGTATCAACGTAATCACAAAGCACGTAAAGCCCACAAGAGTCGGTCAGCAGGGCGGCATCGTCAAGACCGAGGCTCCCGTGTACGCAAGCAAGGTCCAGCTCGTTTGCCCCAAGTGCGGCAAGCCCACAAGAGTCGGTCACGTGATCGAGGGCGACAAGAAGCTCCGCGTATGCAAGAAGTGCGGCAAGTCTTTTGAATAATAAAGGAGAAACGACATGGCAAGATTAAAGGATTATTATGTTAGCGACGTTGCTCCTGCACTTATGAAGAAGTTCGGCTATAAGAGCGTTATGCAGATCCCGAAGCTCGACAAGGTTGTTATCAACGTCGGCGCAGGTGAGGCTAAGGACAACGCAAAGGTCATCGACGCTATCATGACCGACCTCGCAGCGATCACAGGTCAGAAGCCTATCGTGTGCAGAGCAAAGAAGTCAGTTGCTAACTTCAAGCTCCGTGAGGGTATGCCTATCGGTGTTAAGGTAACACTCAGATCCGAGAAGATGTATGAATTCGTTGACAAGCTCTTCAACGTTGCGTTCCCCCGCGTTCGTGACTTCAGAGGAATCAGCGCTAATTCGTTCGACGGCAAGGGCAACTATTCAACAGGTATCAAGGAACAGCTTATCTTCCCCGAGATCGAGTATGACAAGATCGACAAGGTAAGAGGTATGGATATCAACTTCATCACAACAGCTAACACGGATGAAGAGGCAAGAGAGCTCCTCTCTCTCCTCGGCGCACCGTTCATCAAGTGATCAGGGAGGAAGAAAAATGGCTAAAAAGGCAATGATCAATAAGCAGCAGAGAACTCCCAAGTATTCCACAAGAGCATATAACAGATGCAAGATCTGCGGCAGACCGCACGCATATCTCAGAAAGTTCGGCATCTGCCGTATATGCTTCAGAGAGCTTGCACACGACGGACAGATCCCCGGCGTTAAGAAGGCAAGCTGGTAAAAATACGAAAAGGAGGTCATCTGAATGCAAATCACAGATACAATCGCTGATCTTTTAACAAGAATCCGTAATGCGAATACTGCTAAGCACGCCACAGTTGACGTTCCCGCTTCCAATGTAAAGAAGGCTATCACACAGATCCTCGTTGATGAGGGCTACGTAAAGGGCTTTCAGGTTATAGAAGACGGAAAGCAGGGTGTTATAAGGATCACGCTCAAATACGGCGACAATAAGTCACCTGTTATCACGGGTCTCAGAAGAGTTTCCAAGCCCGGTCTGCGTATCTATTCGAGCTGCGCAGATATGCCCAAGGTAAGAAAAGGTTTGGGCATCGCAATCGTTTCCACTTCAAAGGGTATCGTAACTGACAAAAAGGCAAGAGAGCTCAATGTCGGCGGCGAGGTACTCGCATACATCTGGTAAGGAGGAGCTATTATGTCAAGAATAGGAAGAATGCCTATCGCAGTTCCCGCAGGTGTAGAGGTCAAGAACGAAAACAACTGCCTCACAGTCAAGGGACCTAAGGGCGAGCTCACAAGACAGTTCAGCCGCGAACTCGGTATCGAGGTAGATGCTGCAACTATCACAGTAACAAGACCCAGCGATGACAAGCGTCACCGTTCACTTCACGGTCTTACAAGAACACTTATCGCAAACATGGTAGAGGGCGTAACAAACGGCTATTCCAAGACTCTCGAGATCGAGGGCGTTGGTTACAGAGCAGCAAAGAGCGGCAATAAGGTAAACCTTAACCTCGGCTTCTCTCACCCCGTTGTTATCGAGGAAACAGACGCCATCAAGCTCGACGTTCCCCAGCCCAACAAGATCATCGTTAGCGGTATCGACAAGCAGGCTGTAGGTCAGTTTGCAGCTGAGATACGCGAAAAGCGTCCGCCTGAGCCGTATAAGGGCAAGGGCATCAGATATGCCGGCGAGCACATCATCCGCAAGGAAGGTAAGGCCGGCAAGGGCAAGAAGTAATTAGGAGGAGCAAATTGCTATGGTAAAAAAGTTTGACAGCAATAAGGCAAGATTAAAGAGACACCGCAGAGTACGCGCAAAGATCTCCGGAACTGCTGAGCGTCCCCGCCTTAACGTATTCCGTTCAACAAAGCACATCTATGCACAGCTCATCGACGACGTAAACGGCGTTACTCTTGCTTCTGCATCCAGCATGGATAAGGGCTTTGAGGGCAACGGCGGCAATGTTGACGGTGCACGCAAGGTCGGCGAGCTCATCGCTAAGAACGCAGCTGATAAGGGCATCAGCGAGGTCGTTTTCGACAGAGGCGGTTACCTCTATCACGGTAGAGTACAGGCTCTCGCAGAGGGCGCTCGCGAAAACGGATTAAAGTTCTAAGAGGGAGGTAAAACAATGGCTAATATAGAAACACAGGCTCCCGAGTTTCAGGAAAAGGTCGTAGCTATAAACAGAGTATCAAAGACTGTTAAGGGCGGCCGTATCATGAAGTTCTCGGCACTCGTTGTTGTCGGCGACGGCAACGGCACAGTAGGCTTCGGTCTCGGTAAGTCGGGCGAAGTTCCCGATGCTATCCGCAAGGGTATCGAGGACGCAAAGAAGAACCTCTGCAAAGTCGCTCTCAAGGGAACAACGATCCCCCACGAAGTTATCGGCGCATTCGGCGCAGGCAGAGTTCTCATGAAGCCCGCTGCACCCGGTACCGGCGTTATCGCAGGCGGTC
>JAUMVH010000026.1:0-15348 GCA_030530245.1 Ruminococcus sp. | reverse complement strand
CATCGAAGTAGCAGGCATCAAGGATATCAGAACAAAGTCACTTCGTTCCAATAATCCCTGCAACGTTGTAAGAGCTACTATCAACGGCCTCAAGGCTTGCACTTCCGCAAAGGACGTTGCTGAAAAGAGAGGCAAGTCCGTAAAGGAAATATTAGGTTAAGGAGGACTGACAAATGGCAAAGAATATCAAGCTCGTAAAGAGCCTCATCGGCAGAAAAAAGGATCAGATCGCTACTGCTCAGTCACTCGGCCTTCGTAAAGTCGGCGACGTAACAACTCAGCCTGACAATGCTCAGACACAGGGCAAGATCAACAAGATCTCACACCTCATCGAGGTTACAGAAGCGTAAGCAAGGAGGTGCACAAGAATGAAAATTCACGAATTAACTCCCGCGGCTGATTCCAACAAGGCTGTTAAGCGTGTCGGCAGAGGTCACGGTTCGGGCAACGGCAAGACAGCAGGCAAGGGCCACAAGGGTCAGAATGCAAGAAGCGGCGGCGGCGTAAGGATCGGCTTTGAAGGCGGTCAGATGCCCCTCGCAAGACGAATCCCCAAGAGAGGCTTCAACAACATCTTCGCTGCAAAGTATGCGATAGTTAACGTATCCGACCTCAACAAGTTCAAGGACGGTACAGTTGTAGACGCTGAGCTCCTCAAGGCAGCAGGTCTTATCAAGAAGGAGTACGACGGCGTTAAGGTCCTCGGAAATGGAGAGCTCACCGCTCAGCTGACAGTTAAAGCTGCAAAATTCTCACAGAGCGCTGTTGAGAAGATAGAAAAGGCAGGCGGAAAGACTGAGGTGATGTAATGTGTTTCAGACACTGAAACGTGCTTGGAGCGTTCCCGAGATCAGGAAAAAGCTTTTATACACATTACTCATGGTAGTCATCTTCAGACTGGGAAGTGCCATCGCAGTTCCCTATCTTAATACAGAAGTAGTAAATGCTTGGATGGACAGCAATGCCATAAACGGTAACTTCCTCGAGTACCTCAACACCATCACAGGTGGTGCGCTCTCGCAGGCAACTATCTTCTCACTCTCGATCACGCCTTACATCAATGCGTCGATCATCATGCAGCTGCTCACCTACGCTCTCCCGCCTCTCGAGAGGCTCAGGGACGAGGGCGAGGAAGGCAGAAAGAAGCTCAACAAGATAACAGCGTATGTCGCGCTCGCACTCTCGGTCGTACTCGGCGTAGGATATTATATGATCCTCAGACGTATGACGGGCGTTGAGGACGCAGACGGCAATCTCCTCGGAGATGCGCTCAAGTACTCTGACGGCGGTTACGGTATCTATGCCGCAATCGTTATTGTGGTCACTTTCGTAGCAGGCGCTTCGTTCGTTGTCTGGATGGGCAACCGTATCAGCGACAAGGGTATCGGAAACGGCGTTTCCATGCTCCTCTTCGCAGGTATCGCAGCCCGCTTCCCTGTTGACGCAGGCAAGCTCATCGGTTACACTATCGACGAGCCCTCTAAGTACCTCTGGGTAACACTCGGCTACATCGTATTCATAATCTTTGAATTCGCATTCATCGTATTCATGAACGAGGCTGAGAGACGTATCCCGATACAGTACGCAAAGCGCGTCGTAGGCAGAAAGCAGTACGGCGGTCAGAAGACCCACATTCCTATGAAGGTCATGATGAGCGGCGTTATGCCTATCATCTTCGCGATGTCGTTCATGGCTCTCCCTCAGACTATACAGCTCTTCAAGGCAGATCCCCACGACGGCAGCTTCTATTCAAAGTTCTGCGGCTTCTTCTCGACAAGAAGTCTCGGATACGCAGCAATTTACTTTGTACTCATTATCGCGTTCAACTACTTCTACGTATCGATCCAGTACAATCCCGTTGAGATCGCTAACAACCTCCGTCAGTCCAACGGCGGTATCCCCGGTATCAGACCCGGTAAGCCCACAGCTGACTACATCCAGAGAGTTCTCTCGAAGATATCTCTCGTGGGTGCGATATTCCTCGGAATCATCGCGGTTATCCCGATCTTCTTCTCAATGGCTGACGAAAAGCTCAACCATATGTCAATGGGCGGTACTACGATTCTTATCGCAGTAAGCGTTGCGCTTGAGACCACACGTACACTCGAATCACAGCTTATGATGAGACACCATAAGGGATTCCTTTCATAAGCCCCTGACCAATGGAGGAAAAATAATATGAACCTTATTTTCTTAGGCGCTCCCGGCGCAGGCAAGGGTACACAGGCTGAGGTCGTTTCCGACACCCTCGGTATCCCCCAGATCTCCACAGGTAACATTCTTCGCGAGGCTGCCAAGAACGGCACTGAGTACGGTCTCAAGGCCAAGGCTGCTATGGACGCGGGCGCTCTCGTTTCCGACGATATCGTTATCGGTATCCTCAAGGAGCGTATCGCCGAGGACGACTGCAAGGGCGGTTTCATCCTCGACGGCTTCCCGAGAACAGTTCCGCAGGCTGAGGCACTCGACGCAATGGGTATCAAGATCGACAAGGTAATCGAGATCGACGTAGCAGACGAGACTATCAAGCAGAGAGTTTCGGGCAGACGTGTCTGCCAGGGCTGCGGCGCTTCTTACCACATCGAATACAAGCCCACTAAGGTAGAGGGCGTTTGCGATAAGTGCGGCGACAAGACTATCATCCGCAAGGACGATCAGCCCGAGGTAGTCCTCGACCGTCTCGCTACTTATCACGAAAAGACAGCTCCCCTCAAGGACTATTACGAGAAGCAGGGCAAGCTTGTTACCGTAAAGGGTCAGGAGGAAGTTGCTGAAACATCAAAGCTCACTCTTGAAGCCGTAGGAGTCAAGTAAATGAGCATAACCATAAAATCCAAGTCCGAACTTGCCATAATGCGTGAAGCAGGCAGACTTACCTGCGGCGCAATATGGTATGCGGGCGAGAGGTTGAGGGCAGGAATGTCCACACTCGACGTAGATAAGCTCGTCGGAGAGTTCTACGCGAGGCACGGCGTAAAATCCTGCTTCAAGGGCCTTTACGGATTCCCCGCTAACGCTTGTATCTCGGTAAACGAGGAAGTGATACACGGGATCCCGAAGGCAAGCCGCAGATTAAAGGAAGGCGATATAGTAAGTATCGACACGGGAGCCGCCTATAACGGCTTCAACGGCGACAGCTGCTGGACCTTCCCTGTCGGCAAGATTTCTGATGAGGCAAAGGCATTGCTTGAGGTCACCGAGAAGAGCCTCTTTGAAGGCATCTCGAAAGCTCAGGCGGGCGCAAGAGTCGGAGATATTTCTCATGCTGTAGAAGAATACTGCGCTTCACGAGGCTACGGGATCGTAAGAAATTACTGCGGCCACGGTATCGGCAGAGAGGTACACGAATCACCCGAGGTACCGAATTGGGGACGTGAGGGTCACGGACCGAGACTGGTTTCGGGTATGACGATATGCATAGAGCCCATGATAAACGTCAAGGGCGACGATGTTAAAACTCTCAAGGACGGTTGGACCGTGGTTACCAAGAATGGTTCGCTGTCAGCTCATTTTGAGCACATGATCGCAATAACTCCTGATGGTCCCGTCATACTGACACAGCCCTGACGGAGGGAATTATTGTGAAGATAAACGTAGGTTCGGTCGTAAAAGCAAAGGCGGGGCGCGATTGCGGAGGTCTCTTCGCGGTGGTCGCTGCCGACGGGAACAGCTGCTTCATCGCTGACGGCAAGAGCAGAAAGCTCGCCAGCCCCAAGCGCAAGAACATAAAGCACCTTTCCCCGACCGACAGCATGATAGATATTAACGGTATAACTGATAAACAGCTCAGGATAAAGCTCAGGGCTCTGAGCGAGGCTGAGTAAGGAGGTTGTTCAAGTGTCCAAAGAAGATGTGATCGAGGTAGAGGGCGTTGTAACAGACGCGCTCCCCAATGCAATGTTTAAAGTACAGCTCGAAAACGGTCATGAGGTCCTCTCGCACGTTTCGGGCAAGCTCAGAATGAATTATATCAGAATAGTGCCGGGTGATAAGGTGAAGCTCGAAATGTCACCGTACGACCTCTCAAAGGGCCGTATCACATGGCGCGTAAAGTAAAAACGGACTAAGGTCCCCTATCCGCTAAAGGAGGTATTTTCAATGAAAGTCAGACCTTCAGTAAAACCTATTTGCGAAAAGTGCAAGGTTATCAAACGTAAAGGCAGAATCATGGTGATCTGCGAAAATCCTAAGCATAAGCAGCGTCAGGGCTAAGCCTGCCGCGATAATGGAGGTAATAACAATATGGCAAGAATAGCTGGTGTTGACCTTCCCAAGAATAAGAGGATCGAGATCGGTCTCACTTATATCTACGGAATCGGTCGTCAGACTGCAACAAATATCCTCGCTGCCACAGGCGTTGATCCTGACGTAAGAGTTAAGGACCTCGCAGAAGAGGACGTAGCTAAGCTTCGTGACTATATCGACGCAAACTACACCGTTGAGGGCGATCTCCGCCGTGAGACAGCACTCAACATCAAGAGACTTGTTGAAATAGGCTGCTACAGAGGCGTTCGTCACAGAAAGGGTCTGCCCGTAAGAGGTCAGAGAACAAAGACAAACGCAAGAACCCGCAAGGGCCCTGTAAAGACTATCGCTAACAAGAAGAAGTAAGGAGGTCATGAGCTTTGGCACAGCAGAAAGGTAAAAAGGTCTCTACCATCAGAAGACGTAGAGAGCGTAAGAATATCGAAAGCGGCGCGGTTCATATCCAGTCAACTTTCAATAACACGATCGTAACAATCACCGATACACAGGGTAATGCGATCTCATGGGCAAGCGCAGGCGAGCTCGGCTTCAGAGGCTCAAAGAAGTCCACTCCCTTCGCAGCTCAGACAGCTGCCGAGACAGCTGCTAAGGCTGCAATGGAGCACGGTCTCAAGAACGTTGAAGTATACGTAAAGGGACCCGGCGCAGGTCGTGAGGCTGCTATCAGAGCACTCCAGACCGTAGGCCTTGAGGTAAGAATGATCAAGGATGTAACTCCTATCCCGCACAATGGATGCCGTCCGCCTAAGAGACGTCGTGTCTGATGAAAGAGGAGGTAAATTGAAATGGCAGTACAGAAAGAACCTATTCTTAAGAAGTGCAGATACCTGGGCATCAGCCCTGCTGTAATGGGCGTTTCCAAGAAGGAGTCCATCCGCTTCAAGAATGCAAATAACAGAAAGAAGATATCCGAATACGGACTCCAGCTCAAGGAGAAGCAGAAGCTGAAGTTCATCTACGGCGTGCTTGAGAAGCAGTTCAGACACTATTTCTCGATCGCTGAGAAGATGGAGGGCAAGGCCGGTGATAACCTCATCACAGTTCTCGAATCCAGACTCGACAGCGTCGTTTACAGAATGGGTCTCGCTCTCACAAGACGTGAGGCAAGACAGCTCGTCGTACACAGCCACTATACCGTAAACGGACAGAAAGTAAACATTCCTTCTTACAGAGTTAAGGTCGGCGACGTTATCGCTCTCAAGGAGAAGGACAGAACTTCCGAGAAGTTCAAGGCTACAGTAGAAGAGACAAAGGACAGGATCGTTCCCACATGGCTCGATGCCAAGAAGGACGACTTCTCCGCAACAGTAACACGTATGCCCTCAGCTGAGGATATTGATTATGAGGTAGCAACACACCTCATCGTCGAGCTGTACTCCAAGTAATCATAAGACTGCTTGATATATCAGAACTCGAAAATAATTATTATTGCGAAACAGGAGGGTCATTATGCTGGAAAAGATCAATAAGCCTGATATCGACATCGTCGAGCTTAAAAGTGACGGCAAATACGGCAAATTCGTTTTAGCACCGCTTGAGCGCGGATACGGTATTACACTGGGCAACAGCCTCAGACGTGTGCTGCTCTCCTCACTTCCGGGTGTGGCTGTGACTTCCGTAAAGCTCTCGGGCAAGGACGGTACGGTTCATCATGAGCTGTCCACCATCCCGGGCGTAAAAGAGGACGTCACAGAGATCATCCTCAGCATCAAGGGTCTTACAGCTAAGCTTTACGGCGACGGTCCCAAGACAGTCTATGTAGAGGCTGAAGGCGAGTGCGAGATCACTGCGGGCGACATAAAGACCGATTCCGAGGTCAATATTCTCGATCCGGGTATGCACATCGCTACGCTGGGTAAGGACGCAAAGCTGTATATGGAGATCACGATCGACAGAGGCAGAGGCTATGTTTCCGCCGAAAGGAACAAGAAGCAGGTAAATCTGCCCGTTGATGTCATCGCTGTTGACAGCATCTATACGCCTGTTCTGAAGGTAAACTATACCGTAGAGGATACACGTCTCGGACAGGTTACCGACTATGATAAGCTTACAATGGAGGTATGGACCGACGGTACTATCTCCGCAAAGGAAGCCTTATCACAGGCAGCAAATCTGTTGGGCGAGCATCTGAAGCTGTTCATCGAGCTCTCTGAGGAGTCGGGAATAGCAGAAGTCCTCGTAGAGAAGGACGAAAAGGGCAAGGAGAAGATACTCGAGATGACCATCGAGGATCTCGACCTCTCAGTGCGCTCGTTCAACTGCCTCAAGCGTGCAGGTATAAATACTGTAGATGACCTCATCAATAAGTCTGAGGAAGAAATGATGAAGGTTAGAAACCTTGGAAAGAAATCCTTCGACGAGGTAAAGGAAAAGCTCCAGTCACTGGGCTTTGACCTCTCATCCGAAGAAGAATAACAAAACCATCACTTAAATAATAGTAAAGGAGTGAAATACATGCCGGGTACAAGAAAGCTGGGCAGAACATCTGACCACAGAAAGGCAATGCTCAGAGGCATGGTAACTTTCCTTCTTGAGAACGGTCAGATCGAAACGACTGTTACAAGAGCAAAGGAAGTTCGTGCGGTTGCAGAGAAGATGATCACAATCGGTAAGAATTCCGATCTGCACTCCAAGCGTCAGGTAATGTCATACGTAACAAAGGAATCCGTTGCAAAGAAGCTTTTCGACGAGATCTCACCCAAGTATGCAGACAGAAACGGTGGTTACACACAGATCGTTAAGATCGGTCCCCGCCGCGGAGACGCTGCTGAAATGGCAATTATCAAGCTTGTGGACTAAACACATAAATCATACGGCTGTCGGGAATGACCTGACAGCCGTATTTTTTATTGCATTGTAGGGGCGCCCTTTGGGCGTCCGCAAATCCAGTATAGCTCGCCGTTTACGTAATTACGGGACGCCGAGGCGGCGTCCCCTACAAAAGTAAGGCTCGCGGGTACATACTTGCCATTCAAGCAAGGTGAGCGAGCGGCAACGCGAATCGGCTGTGCGGACACCGCGCCGAGCGACCGCGCGAATCGCCCGCGGGGGCTCTCCGCCAAAAAAAGCTTGCAATATTGCGGGGGATGTGGTATAATATACCTTGTATTGAAATTCTACAGATAGAAGGAGTATAACTATGAAAAGGAAATTAGCCGCTATCATACCGACTGCCGCTGCGACTGCTTGGGGCGCGATGTACTTCGCGATGAGCACGTTCGCGGAAGAGGCTGCCGACGCCGCTGCGACCGATACGCAGAAGGCTGCAAACCCGCTTCTCACCTTCGTTATCCCGCTCGGATTCTTCTTTATCGTGCTCTACTTCATGCTGATAAGGCCTCAGAAGAAGAGAGAGCAGGAGCAGAAGGAGCTGCAGAGCAATGTGCAGATAGGCGACGAGGTCATCACTACGGGCGGTATCGTGGGAATCGTGGTGCGTGTAGCCGAGGACACAGTCGTGCTCGAGACAGGCGGCGAGCGCACGAAGATAAGGCTGAAGAACTGGGCTATCGCCGAGAATGTCAGCGCTAAGGAGCGTGCAAAGGCTGCTGCTCCCAAGAAGAAGGCGGGACTCGCCTCCGCAGCGATAGTCGACGAGACAGAGAAGAAGTCCAAGAAGAAAAAGGACAAGGAAGAAGAATAAAAGCTTATGCCTCCGCATAGAATCGTATGAACGATACTATAAGGAGGCATTTTTATGCGCCGACACCGACAGAGCCTGTGGGCGAATATGTTTCTGAGCCATGGCGCGGCTGTGCTGTGCGGGAGCGCGGCAATGCTCGCCACAGCGGCGGTGACATCGGCGCTGTCATATTTTATCCTCGGGAGCACGCAGTTCGTCGGCTTTTTTGCGGCACTCTCCGCGGCAGTCGGAGGCTTCACCGCGGGCTATGTCTGCGGGAAGTACCGCCGCCGCTACGGGCTCCTCAGCGGCATAGTGTGCGGAGCGGTGCTGTATGCAGCCCTCTCTCTCGCGGGACTTTTCGCCCTCGGCGTCCCTGCGGATATAAGAAAGCTCCTGCTGATCGTCACAGCAGGAGCTATTGGCGGTGTTATCGGAGTCAATACAAAACGTCCCAAAAATCTGACATAACACGGAGATGGCTGCCTGTACATAATTATTGAGGGAAACCCTTTTGAAAAAGGGTCCTTATCCAACCTCTCCCCAACACTTCCAACTTAAATTTTTGCCCCATAGGGTACTCCAAAAACGAAAGAACTTGCGCTTTATAGTTCTGTCGGGAGTACCCTATGGGGCAAAAATTTGGGCTAAAAGTCTTTGGAAAAGGGGTCTGGGGAAAGAACCTTTCTTCAGAAAGGTTTTTCCCCAGTAATCACGTACAAGCAGCCGTTTCCGCGATATGTCAGAAGTTACCCGACGTATCGGGCATGAGCTTGAACTCGATGTTATAGTAGTCGACATTGCCGTCCTTGTCGACGTGTGCGCAGGTCGCGGGCACCTTATCCCCGGGACCGTAGGACGCGCTGATGGTATCGTAGAGGTCGTCGTAGGTCTTGATGGACTTGCCGTTGATAGCGGTGATGAAGTCGCCCGCCTTGAGGTCGGTGTTGGCGATATCGCACTCCTCGTCGATAGAGTCGATATAGATACCCGTAAAGTCGTCGGGCAGCTTGAAGCCGAGCTTTTCCTCGATAGTTTCGAGCTTGCTCGGACCCGACATATCAATGAGGGTGATACCGATACGGAAGCGTCCGCCGATGAAGCCGTTGCTGATGAGCTCCTCGATTATGGGCTTGGCGTCGTTGATAGTGATAGCGAAGCCGAGGCCCTCATACGAGCTGCTGACGTACTTCGAGGACGTGATACCGATGACCTGTCCGTACATATTGACGAGCGCGCCGCCCGAATTTCCGGGGCTGATGTCGGCATTGGTCTGAATGCAGTTCATCTCAAAGCCCGTAGAATCGCTTCTTATCTGACGTCCCGTCGCGGAGACGATACCGTCGGTGACGGTATTGGAGAGCCCCGCGGGGTTGCCGACGGCGATGACCTGCTCGCCGACCATTACCTCGTCGGAGTCGCCGAGCACAGCGGGCTTGAGCTCCGCGTTGTTTATCTTTATTACAGCGATGTCGGTCTTGGTGTCTCTGCCCACGACCTTGGCGTTGTAGACCTTCTCGTCGGAGGTATGCACGTCGTGGTAGCCGTCCGCGAGGAGCACGTGGGCGTTGGTGACGATATAGCCGTCCGCGGAGAGCACGACTCCCGAGCCCGTACCCTTGAGGGAAGCGCGGAAGGGGTCGCTGTAGGTATATATCTCGACGATGGACTCCCTTACCGCGGCAGCAGCGCCCTCAGTGGTATATCTGCCGTTCTCGTCGATGAAGTTCTCGAGGTCATTCGCGCCCTCGGGCTTGGAGTTCTGATACAGCACGACATTCGGGCTGCCGATAGCCTTCATATGCTGCTTGCTGCGCACCACATCGGCGACGATACCGACTATGCAGACGGTCAGCGCGAGCAGCACCATGAGGAAGAACAGCGCGAGTATAGTCCGCTCGCGTGCGGTGCGGAGCTTTTTCTCCTTGCGCTCCTCGTCAGCCTTTATCTCGGCGGCGCTCATTCTGTCGTACTCGTCGAAGCCTATCGGCTCGTACATAAACGCGTCGTAGACGGGCTTGCGCGGACGGCTCGGCGGCGGGGGAGGAGGCGGTGTCTGCACCTCCTGCTGCGGCTCGGGAGCCTTTTCGTGCTTGGGTATGTAGGGGCGGCTGCCGCTCTCGGCAGGCGTATTATCGGAGGCAGGCGGAACTATCCCGCCGCCCGTATAAATGTTGTTATCTTCCATATGCTGGTCTCCCTGTGCAGAGCTTGTGCTGTGTCGTTATGTGCCCTGCTTATCTTTTTTCTCTGAGTCCTTTTTATTATCTTTTTCTCTCGGGTCGACGGGTATCTGTATCTGGAACTCGGTATACTCGCCCTCGACGCTCTTGACCACGATATGACCGTGGTGGAGGTGAACTATCTTACGCGAGATAGACAGTCCGAGCCCGAGACCCGTAGTGTCCTTGCCGCGCGAGGAATCGGTCTTATAGAAGCGGTCGAACACCTGACGAATCTCGGCGTCCTTGAGGCCCTCGCCCGTATTCTTGATACCGATTATGCAGATATCGTCCTTCTTATCGAAGCGGAACGAGAGCGTGCCGCCGTCGTTGACGAACTTCACTGCGTTCTCGACGAGGTTGTATATGACCTGCTGCATGAGGTCGGCGTCGACTACCGCGGTGAGGCGGTGGCTGTCGAGCTCCTCGACCTGCAAATGCTTGTCTTCTATCTTCTTCTCGAACATCAGCACGACCTGTATAACGAGGTCGGTGAGGTTCGTCTCTTGGAAGTTGGGACGCATGGTACCCGACTCGAACCGCGTCATATTCAGCATAGAGCTGATGAGGATACGCAGGCGCTTTATCTCCTTCGATACGAGGAAGAGGTACTCCTGCTGGCGGTTCTTGGGGATAGTGCCGTCGAGGATACCGTCCACGAAGCCGCCGATGGTGGTGATAGGCGTGCGGAGCTCGTGCGAGACGTTCGCGATGAAGGTCTTGCTGGTCTCGTCGCTCTTCTCGACGTTAGCCGCGAGCGCGTTGACGCACTCGGAAATATCCCTGAGATTCCCCTGTATATCGGTGGGTATCTTCTCGGTGAAATCGCCCTTTGCGTACTTCTCGCTCACGTGGAGGAAGCGCTCCTCGAAGGCGATATGCTTCTTTATGCTCTTTTTGAGCAGCAGGTAGCAAAGCGACACGCCGATGACTCCGAACAGCACATACAGCGCGACTATCTTGACTGTGAACAGGTTCAGCTCGTCGGTGCTGCCGTACACGAGGACGTACACGGGCACGTACTTCATCGTCGACTGCTTGAGGTAAGCCTTCGAGCCGTAGACGAGGTAGGGCTTATTGTGGGAAATAGCGTTCGAGCTGAGGTCGAGGAAGTCGTCGTCGTCGAGCGCTTCCTGCATTGATACGGGCAGGGAAGCGGTCTCGCTGACCGCGGCGCTGTCGCCCGAGAGTATGCACGAGCCGTGCTCGTTGTAGATGTATATCCTCACGTCGTACTGCCCCATGAACATCTCCTGCAAATGCTGAGCCTGCCCGAGGTAGCCCTCGCCGCTTTTCATATATTCCTCGGTGATACAGCTTATATACAGCTCGCCCACTGACTGCACCTCGCGCAGCTTCGACTTCCTGAAAATAGCCGAGCAAAGGCTCATCATGACCGTGCCGATGAGCAGCAGCACGAGTATAACGATGATGAGCGCGAGCCTGAACAGCTTATAGTAAGAACTTTTTGACTTGTTCAAGGATATCACCTCGCAAAAAAGCAGGGGACAGCCTGTCCCCTGCGATGATGACAAGCTTCGGACTTGGGTTTATTCCTCTTCCTCTGCTTCAAATTTATAGCCTACGCCCCATACGGTCTTGAGAGCCCACTTATCGGAAACGCCCTCGAGCTTTTCGCGCAGGCGCTTGATGTGCACGTCGATGGTGCGCGAATCGCCGTAGTACTCGAAACCCCACACCTCGTCGAGGAGCTGGTCGCGGGTGTAAACTCTGTTCGGGTTAGAGGCGAGATAGTAGAGGAGCTCGAGCTCCTTGGGGGGAGTGTCGATATTCTTGCCGTTGACCTTGAGCTCATAGCGCGTCATATTGACGGAGAGCTTGTCATAGCGGACCTCCTTTATCTCGGGCTCAACGTTTATATTGCCGACTCTGCGGGTAACGGCGTTGATACGCGCGATGACCTCCTTGGCGTCGAAGGGCTTAACGATGTAGTCGTCGGCGCCGAGCTCGAGACCGATGACCTTGTCGATGGTCTCGCCCTTGGCGGTTATCATTATTATCGGGACGTTGGACTTCTTGCGTATCTCGCGGCATACCTGCCAGCCGTCCATACCGGGGAGCATTATATCAAGGAGCACCATATCGGGCTTGAGAGCGTTGAACTTGACAACAGCCTCCTCGCCGTCGTGCGAGAGGATAACGCTGTAGCCGTCCTTTTCGAGGTATAGTCTGAGGAGGTCGCAGATATTCTTGTCGTCGTCGACGATAAGGACCTTCAGACTTTTTTCGTTTGCCATAATATGACCCTCTTTCCATGAAAATTTGAATAAATTATCACTTTATATTATAACGCACTTTTAATAAAATGTCAATAAATTTCCGTAAAATATCGTCAGATAATTATTCACAAATTTTCACAGCAGTCCGACGCATTAGCGTGTAGGGGCGGCGTCCCGCCGTCCGCAATGTACTGACAGACTCGCGGCGACCGAATGTAGGGGGCGCCGTCCTCGGCGTCCCGCACCAGCACTTAACAACAAAAAGAAATAGCCGCCCCACTTCCTACATAGGGCGGCTATTTTTATAGATTCGTCAAATGAGGGATGAACCGCTTATCGCAGTACCCTTTTTTGTATTATAGCACAGCCTGACGGATTTGTCAAGTATCAGTGGTGGAACAGGCGGATACCTGTGAACGCCATAGCGATGTTGTACTTGTTGCAGGTCTCGATGACGTTGTCGTCGCGGATAGAGCCGCCGGGCTCAGCAATGTACGCGACGCCCGACTTCTTGGCGCGCTCGATGTTGTCGCCGAAGGGGAAGAACGCGTCCGAGCCGAGGCAAACGCCCGTATTCTTCGCGAGCCATGCCTTCTTTTCCTCGACTGTGAATACAGCGGGCTTTACCTTGAATATCCTCTGCCACTCGCCCTCGCGGAGCACGTCCTCGTACTCGTCGCCGATGTAGACGTCGATGGCGTTGTCGCGGTCAGCGCGGCGGATATCGTCCACGAACTGCAAGCCCATTACCTGCGGCGACTGTCTGAGCCACCAGTTGTCAGCCTTCTGACCCGCGAGGCGAGTGCAGTGTATGCGCGACTGCTGACCTGCGCCGATACCGATAGCCTGACCGTCCTTGACGTAGCATACGGAGTTTGACTGCGTATATTTCAGCGTGATGAGCGAGATGAGGAGGTCGTCCTTCTTGTCGTCGGGGATATCCTTGTTCTCGGTGACAACGTTAGCGAGGAGCTCGCGGTTGATATCGAGCTCATTTCGTCCCTGCTCGAAGGAAACGCCGTAGACCTGCTTTGTCTCGATGGGAGCGGGCTTGTAGCTCGGGTCTATCTTGAGTATGCAGTAGGTGCCCTTGCGCTTGGACTTGAGGATCTCGAGAGCCTCGGGGTCATAGTCGGGAGCGATAACGCCGTCGGAGACCTCGCGCTGTATCATCTTAGCGGTGCACACGTCTACCTTGTCCGAGAGGGCGATGAAGTCGCCGTAGGAGGACATTCTGTCAGCGCCGCGGGCTCTTGCGTAAGCGCTCGCGAGGGGAGAGAGCTCGCCGAGGTCGTCCACCCAGTATATCTTTTTGAGGTCGTCGCTGAGCGGTCTGCCGATAGCCGCGCCCGCGGGAGACACGTGCTTGAAGGAAGTCGCCGCGCAAACACCCGTAGCCGCCTTGAGCTCCTTGACGAGCTGCCAGCCGTTGAGGGCGTCGAGCAGGTTGATATAGCCGGGGCGACCGCAGAGCACCTCTATCGGGAGCTCGCTGCCGTCCGCCATATAGACTCTTGACGGCTTCTGATTGGGGTTACAGCCGTACTTTAACTGCATTTCGTTTGACATGATAATGTCCTCCTTATATTAATTCATAATTCGTAATGCATAATTATTCCTGCTTAGAGTTTCTTCTTATTCTTGCAAGCTCCTTGCGGATATTGTCCGCCCATTCTGCATCGTTATTGGTGATACGGTATACTCTGAATCCGTTTGCAATGCCGTTTTCATAGACGGATTTTTCGTCGTCCACATGAAGGTCTATGCGGTAAGCTGCGGGATATTTTGACGGGAAATTTGCTCGTCCTCTTGCAACTTCCTTTTCATGGCGGACGGCGTTGACTATACTGTCTATCCTTATGCCATAGTGCTTGAATATGCCGCTTATATACTTATTGCTCCTGTTTGAGGTGGTGTATATCCACAGCTCGGTATCGGAAGAATTTATCTCTTTGAGAAGTTTCACAGCGCCCTTTCTGAGCTTGTCCTTGTATATCTTGTTATATGGGAATTTGAGCTCAGGCTCGATTGGGACTTCCGCAGGATTGACGAAAAGAGTTTCGTCAAGATCAAAGGATATCTTCATAGATAGAAAACGCTCAGAGCGTATCTGTCGGAGATCACTTATTCTTGTTTACGATGCGGGTCTCCTCAGCGTTTGTTTCGAGGTCAACGTAGCGTACAAAGAGCGACACCTTGTTATCGGCGTTGAGGTTGTTCCAGAGCATATCGGTGAACTCGTCGATGCTGCCCGAGATGCCGACGAGCTTGGGCTCGCCCTCGAAGCTCGGGAGCGGGCTGCCGTCGCCCATATATGTGTGGATGAAGTGACCCTCGCCCGCTACGGGGTTGGTGTAGCTGAAGGTGAAACGCTGGCAGGAATCGGGGGTGCCGTTAGCGCTCTTGAGGATAGACATCGCGTAGTTGAAGCCCTTGTCGTCGAAGCGAAGAATGCCCGAGATACGGGGCGTATAGTTGGGAGCGTCGTCCTCGAACTCGCGCGAGCGGAGGGACTGCTCGAAGGTATACTGCTTGTCCATGAGCTCGTAGATGGTGTCGGTCTGGTCGCCGTTGGTGACGATGAGCTTATTGCCGAGCACTCTCACGGGCGCGTAGATGATGAGGTGGGGGTCGGTGAGCTTCGACGGGTCGAAAGCCTCGGTGCGAATGCCCTTGCCCTCCTCGATGAAGACGCGGTTGCGGCTGTTTTCGCTTCTGCCCATGATGAAGTAAGCGGTGACAGCGAACTTCCCGTCCGCGGACTTACCGATGACGATACCTCTTCCGGGGTAAGCGTTCGAGCTGAGTTCCTGTGCTAAATCAAGCTTTTTCATAATGATTAACTCCTTTCGGATATATTAATGGTTTTCTTTTTCAAGGGCTCTGCCCTTGACCCGCCAAGGACTCTGTCCTTGGATTCTGCCAAAGGCTCTGCCTACACCCGCCGCGGGGGGGTTGGCGCCCCCCCCCCCCACACGCCCCAAGCCCACGCAAACAC